>SCTA01000013.1 GCA_004322275.1 bacterium | reverse complement strand
GACAGTAAGTCCATAGCGCTGATAGGGCATCGATCGGCGTATTCCATCAGGGACAAAGGTCAAAGAACCTTGCAAAAAGTCCGGATATATGGCTGCAATCGAACCTTTACACCTCACTTCTTCAACCCTTGCATCCAAAGGGGCGACCATATAGGAAATCCGTTCCCTTTTGTAGTTAGTCGAGCTTTGAGCGGGCGCCCTCTTCCCCCCTCGGGCTCCCGTCTCATCTTCCGGCAATCTATTTCGGCGAAGGGCAAGGAGTCCACAGGGCGCGTGGTCGAAGGCAGTATCGTCTATACGCCAAGACCCGCGCCCGAGAAACGACGCAGCCATTCGCCGAAAGAGATTGCCGGTTCGCAGTAGTTTTTCAGCAGCCTTCTAGAAGCCGACCGAAACCTGCACCACATGCCTTCTGTCATCCACGGTGCCCGATTCCAGTCCCAGTTCCTCGGCGTAGGTGGCGTAATCGAGGCTGAGTATCCAGAGGTTCAGGGTCGCGCCGGCGGTGAAGTAGCCCTGATTCATCCCCGCCCGGAGGGCGAGGCGCTTGGAGAGCCACAGCTCCATGCCGCCGTGAAGGCGCTTGGTCACGTCGTCGTCGCTTGAGAGCTCGCCGGTTACGTCAACGTAGTCGGCTGCAAGCGTCAGGGTGAGCCAGTCGTCGGCGAATTTCTCGGTGACGCTAAGCCCCACGTCGATGGAGGTGGGCAGCTTCCCGGCGTCGCCGAGATCGGTCTCAAGGGCGTTGTGAACCGTGACGCCCACGGCGGGGTGGAAGAAGACCGGCATCTCGTAGATCGCGCCGAGGTCGATGCCGAAACCGTCGCCCGTGACCATGTCGTCTTCGACGCGGTCCTGAAAGTCGTCGGCGGTCATTTCGACAACGGTGTATATCTTCGACAGACTTTCCATGTGGACGAACTTACCCGCCGCGCCCACGCTGAGCTTTTCATCGAAAAAGCCCATCGCGTAGCCCATGTGAGCCGAGCCGGATACCTGTGAGTCGATCTCCAGACGCGGATTCTGCGGGGTGTGGGGAGTAGCGTTGACCTCTCCCTGGGCGAGAACGGCGAAGGCGAAGTGCTTTTTTGAGAAGTTCGGGTAGAGGCCGAAGGAAGCGTGGAAGGTTTCGCCGATGTGGTTTCTCAGGAGGTCGGCCAGTTCGGCGTTGTTGTTCAGGTCCGTATCCTCGATTTCGCTTCGGGCGTCGAGGATGTTCTGGCCGCCTTCGACGAAGGGGTTGAGTATCGTGACGTTCCACGTTTCGATCTTGTTCAGTCCGGCGGGGTTGTAAAAGAGCGCGGTGGCGTCGTTGGAGACCGCCGTGAAGGCGTTGCCCATGCCCAGCGCCCTCGGGCTCTTGAAGAAATGGTCCAGCTCGGCCGCGGCGGCGGGTGCGGCGAGGAGCATGGAGATCGTTGCAAACGCATAAATCCGTTTCATATCCATCCTCCTCGCTTAAATGGTTTCGGGGGTGAGACTGGTGATGTAGGCGGCTATCGAGCCGGAAGTCACCGTTTGTTCGCCGGTTACCGGGTCGGTGACGGATATCTGGTCGATAAAGGCGGTGAACTCCTCTGCGGCAGAGTTGTCTTGCCCCGTCTGTTCGATGAGGGCCGCGGAGCCCCAGTCTACGTACGTGAGCGCCTGGTTGATGCCCGCGATGTCAGCCGTGTCGAGCGCGTTCGGGTCGGCGAGGAGGGCCGCCTGGAGGGTCTCGACGGTAAGGGGGGCTCCGGCGGGGGTGCCCAGAGCGCCTGAAATCTCGTAGATGATGTACATCATGGATTCCAGGGCCAACTGGGCCTGTTCCTCGGGGGGAAGCTCGCCTTCGGTTATCGTGCCCCCGTTGGAGTGGATATCGATCGCGGTTTCGATGGCGGTCTGTTTCTCGATCAGGTCTTCGGCCGGCAGAAGACCGGTTTCTTCGTTGGCTCCGGCCATGTCCGCCACGACGTCGACCATAAGGGTGCCCGAGTCCACGGAGGGCTGGTCGTCATCCGGCAGGTTCGCTATGAAATCGAGCCAGTCGAGCCCGGCTATTCCGGCCTGCGCGTCGCCGAGCAGCGCCCTGCACTGGTTGTAATCCTCGGAGCCGACGGTGAGAGTGACCTCGGAGCCGCACTGCTTGTCGAGGATGGCGAAGGCTTCGGCGTTTCTCCCCTCGTCCATAAGCCGAATGGCTTTTTCGGTATCCGCCTCAAAATCGTCCGCTTTGCCGCCGCACCCGGCGGTAAGCGATAAAAGCGCTCCTCCCGTTACGAAGGCGATAACCCATATTGCGCTTTTTTTCATGGCAAACCTTCCTTCCAGCTTGGGTTTTCTACACTCGCGTATTTCTAAGTAATACAACCGTTTCGTAAAATAAAAAGCCTAACGGTTTTTTGCTCAGATTCGCAGATACTCAGTCCATTTTGAGGTCTATGGAACTCGGATCGAATTTTTCAACCTCGATCAGAAACTTTTCACTCTTGAGATTTTGAATCGCGTCGGCGAGCATCTGGGAAGTGCCCTGGTATTCGACCTGCATCTTGCTGGCCTCGCCCTTGCTGAACGAGCCCTGATAGATGTTTTTTACGCCCTTTATCGCGGTGAGCTTGCCTTTCAGGTCGGTGAGAGTCGAGTAGGTGGCGCCTTCGATGGTGATGGTAAGGAGAGTGGCGGCGACGACGGCAACGGGTTCTTTTTTGACCGGTTCCTCGGCTTTTACCTCTTTGGCTTTGCCGCCGCAGCCTGCGATGGCGAAGACGAGCGCGAAGACGGCGAGCAGGGATATGAGACGTTTCATTTTTTAAACCCTCCTTAGTATTAGAACCTGATTACCCATGATTCGAGTCTACAAAATGGCGTCCAATCTTTCAAGCGCCATTGCTGCCGGATTGGGCGTCAAAACCTGATTTTAACTTTCTCGTAATCAGTTTTTCCCGGAACCTCGCCGAGCCTGCGAACCGTTTTTTGTCCGCCAGAGCATTCTTCCGCCGAAGGTTGAGCTTCACCGGAAAAAATACGGGTGGAGTTAGCGAAAGGCCCGATTGGGTAGTAGCCTTTTTAAGCAGGCGGCATTTTTTTAAAAACATAAAAGGAAGGGGAGCACCGATGGATGGACAACTGGAGACCGCGCAAAAGTTCCTGGAAATAGAAACGGGGTTGTCCGAACTCTACGAGACCTTCGCGAGAAGTTTTATGAAGCACGTCGATTTCTGGGAGAAGCTGAGCCAGGAGGAGGCCCAGCACGCTTATATGGTCCAGACTTTAATCGAAGAGGCGAAGAAGGGCAGACTCATTTTCGATGATCCGCGCATCCACATAAGAATTCTCTCCAACATGGTCGAGGATATTAAAGAGGCGCGCAGAAGGGCCAGAGAGGGTGAGTTCGACAGCGACAAGGCGTTTCGGTTCGCCCTGAACTTTGAATCCACGATAGTCGAAAAAAAGGCCTTCGAGAATTTCACCGGGACCGAGGAAAAGGTTGCCGATGTGCTTGGTAAGCTGAAAATGTATTCGATGAAACACCGGGAGAGAATCGCCGAATACATAAAGGTTCATCTGCCGTCCGCGTAGCGGCTGCCCGGTCGGACCTCCGGATATTCGGGTGAACTTTTTGGCGCGCTCGGGGCATATTCCGTGGCTCAACTGCGCCTCGCCGGGTGGACGCCCCTACCCAGCCGTTTCCCGCATAAAACAGCCTTCCTCGAAAGGCTTACCGATTCATGCAGCTTTAAAGTAACTATTCCACCACCAAATTTGTACTATAATGAGATTTTTAATCCGCTAGATGACGCTCCGGGGTTTATGAACGAGGGGGTTTTGAATGCCGGGAAAGTCTGCAAAGGAATTCGCCAGTTGCCCTGACTGCGGTTTTACGTGGGAGGATCGCACCCTCTTTCTTGAAGACCGGAAGGTCGAATTAACCGAATACAGGGCGAATTTCAAGAATCTGCCCTCCGGAAAATTCTACTTTTCGCATCACGGGCAGGCCGCCGAACCGGAGCGCCTGACGCTGCCTGTGGCCGCTTTCGGCGATCTTTATGCCGGGCCCGTTTACCGGGTTCGGGCGACAGGCTCGCTTTACTGCACCGGGTACTGTTTCGACGCAAAGTGTTTTGAGCCCTGCAACGCCATATGCGAATGCTCCCAAGTGCGCGAGACGCTCCGGATCATTCTGGAATGGCCGAAAAAAGAGGACCCGCTGACGGGGCCTTTGGCCCAACTGGCGGAGAGATGCAGAAGCTACAGGCGGTTCGACGAGTCAAAACCCGTCAGCCGCCAGACTCTCCTCGATCTTGTCAACCTCGCCAGACTCTGCCCCAGCGCCTCCAACCAGCAGCCCCTGAAGCACTTCATCTCCTGCGACAAGGAGCTTAACGACGCGATTTTCCCGAGCCTTTCCTGGGCCAAGTATTTCCGCGACTGGAACGGCCCCGCCGAGGGCGAGCGCCCGGCGGGCTACGTCGTGATCCTCTCCGACAACTCGATTACGAAAAACTGCCATTGCGACGACGGCATAGCCGCCCAGATGATGAAGCTCGGGGCGACGGAGCGAGGGTACGGCGGGTGCCTGATCAACGCTTTCGACGAAAAGAAGCTCCGGGAGACCCTGAAACTGCCCGATTATATGGACATACGCCTTGTGCTGGCGCTGGGCGTCCCTGTGGAGACCGTCAGGCTCGAATCGGCGGACGGCTCGATACGCTACTATAAGGACAAAAGCGGCGTCGTCCACGTCCCCAAGCGCCCGCTCGACGAAATCATCATAAACCTGCCGAAAAAGAGCAAAATCCCAAGGTAACGCCCTTGCACCGGCTCCCGGCTGCCGGGCGTTTTGTGAAAAACACCATGTTTTCGCACATTTTTTTGCATTTCCCGGATTTCGTGTTTTAATTATTAAAGGCTGAAAAACGCGTAACTGCAAGGGGGGGAGCTTTGGAAGACGATAATCACCCGAACGATATCGAAAAGGCGTCCAGGGAAGAGCTCGTCAGCGAGATAAAAAGGCTGCGCAAGAGAGTGTCCGCGCTGGAGGAGGCACTTCTGTGTTCCAGCGACAGCTCCGCCAACCCGGCCAAAGACCCTTCCCGGATTCTGGACCCGCTTCGCGAACACAACGCGATCATCTACGTGGTGGAGCCGGAAACACTTAAAATCGTCGATGCCAACCGGGCGGCCGAGAAATTCTACGGTTACTCCAGGGAAGCCCTCCTCTCCATGAATATCACGGACTTAAATCCCCTTCCCAAAGAATACATAAAAAGAGAGATAGACAAGGCGCAGAAAGAGGGGCGCGACTGCTATTATTTCGTGCACCGGCTGGCAAGCGGAGAGACCCGTTCGGTCGAGATACGCGCCACCCTTATTTCCCTCCCGCAGGGCAGATACTTCATCAACATCGTAAGCGACATTACCGAGAGGGAGATTATAGATCTCGAACGCCGGAGGGCCATGGACGAGCTGCGCGGGGCGCTGGAAAGCGTAAAGACCATCGAGGGAATGCTTCCCATCTGCGCAAGCTGCCAGAAGATACGCGACGACAAGGGGTGCTGGACCGCCGTCGATGCGTATCTTTCAAAGCACATTAACGTGGAGTTTACCCACGGTATTTGCCCGGAGTGCGTTAAGGAACTTTACCCGAACATAGAAATCTGACCCGGCTTCCTCTTTCGGCGAATGGCAGCGTCGTTTCTCGGGCGCGGGTCTCGGCGTATTAACGATACAGCCTTCGACCGCGCGCCCTGCGGACTCCTTGCCCTTCGCCGAAATAGTTTGCCGGAAGTTGGCGGAAAACCCTGCCCGGCGCAGCTTCAGCGAAGGCGAAGAGAGATTCCTCGCCGGGAACTAACAATTTTCTTCTGCATGGTTTTTTCTCCCGCTATTTTTTCTGCCGGTCGATCATCTTCCGGAGCCCTTCGAGAAACTCGGGCTTTTCGGTGCCGGACTTTTTAAAGCTTTCCATCGAGCGGCTGTAGTATTCGAGGGCGGCACGGGAATCGCCCGAAATCTCCGCCAGCTGACCGGCGTTGTAGAAAACCACCCCCTCCGTCTCCGGGTCCTCGTACTTTCCCGAAACTATCTCCTTCAATATAGCCTTGTCTTCGGCGTTTGCCCCGAGCCCCATAACCACGTTCAGGTAGGCGGTAAAGAGGGCGGGGTTTGAAGGGTCTCTCAATATCCCTTCGAGAACGGTCTTTTTATATCCCCCGGCGTCGCCGCTTCGCCGGAGAAACGCGGCGTAGTCGGAGAAGGCGAACTCGTGGAGGGGGTTGAGTTCCAGCGCGTGCCGGAAGTGCTTTTTAGCGTCTTCGGTTTTCTCCAGAACCTCTTCCACGCGGGCGAGAAGGTGGCTGGCGTCGGCTTCGTGCTCCGAGTCCTTGTAACCGCCCAGCGCGGCAGTGGCGTGTTCTAAGGCTATCTCGGGAAAACCTACCATGAAGTAGAGGACGCCGAGGTTGTAGCGCAGCGGCGGGTAGTCCTTCTTCAGGTCGAGGGCGAGATGGTAGAATTCGAGCGCCTTCGCGGTGTTCTCCTCGCCTCCCTGCAACTGGCGCAAAAAACCGAGGCGGAAGAGGGAGATGTAGTCGAAGACGCCGCCCTCCTTGGCTTTCAGGTAGTAGGGGTAGACCGACTGGAGATAGGGAGGGAATTTCTCGAAGGTCGCGCACCTGCATTCGAGCCCCTCGTAGATGTACTTTCCGGCGGCGTAATTCGCGTTGGGGTCCTCGGGAAATCCGGTTATTACGGTCTTTACCGCCGCCTCCAGATCCTCTTCGACGAAATCTTCCGGGTCAGCCTTCCCCCGTGCCTCCTCCAGGCTTTCGCCCTTTTTTAGGTCGCGCGCGAAAAAGGTGCGAAAGCCTATCTGGCTTACGTTTTGCCCGAGGACTATATCGACGTACCGCTTGAAGAGCGCGGGATTTTCAAGCGCCAGATCCTTTTCGCCGAGGACCTTAAGGGCGGAGGCGTATTTACCCTGCTGGACCAGCTTCTCCGCCTTTTCCGAAACCGCCTTCACGTCGGCTCCGCATGCCAGCACGGGAAGGAGGCAAAAAAGCAACGCCGCCAGAATTCTCTTCATGGTGTTCTCCACTGCAAAATTTAGGGCTTTGCGGCGTGACCCGCCGCTTGGTAGATTATAGGAGGTGGCGCGGGTTTTGAAAACCATTAAGGACTTGCGCGCAACCCCTTTAGGAGGTTCCGGCCCGTGAGCGAGGAAATCTCAAGAGAAGAGTTGATAAAAAAAGAAGAGCGGCTCGTCGCCCTGCTTTTTCTGGCGCTTTCCGTGATGTTTCTTCTGCTGTCCTTCGTGGAAGGGCCGCACGGCAACCGCTACGTGACCATCCTCGCGGCTTTCAGCGCCGGAGGGAATCTCGCAATGGCCCTCTGGGTGTGGGCCATGCGCAGATTCTTCGAGCGCTCGGCGCAGCACACCCTTTACCTGGAGGCGCTGGGGCTCTTTCTCGGACGTCCGGAATTTCCCCTCGTGAAGATGCTCATGAGCGTGGTCATCCTCCTCGGCCTGGCCGTCGCCTACCTGTATCTGCATTAGCCGGAACGAAAAGGGGTGTCATCGGTTTCCCGCGACACCCCTTCCCGCGCCGGTTGCGCGGATTTTCCGGACCCTGCAAGCGGATCCACTTCACGCCAGGCCCGGCGGCAATCGCGCCGGAACCCCGAGGGAACAATCTAGCCCGATTTGTTTTTTTGCATAGAGGGGGAGAATAAAAAATTTATATTTTTATTGCCGCCGCTACTCTGGGTTTTTTCGCGTAGTCCGAAATGATCCGCATTCCCGATAATCCCGGGACCGACTCCAGAATCCCCGCAACCGCTTCCTCCTGACCCGTCCCGAACTCCAGCAGCAGCGCCCCTTTGCTTTTGAGGCGGGTAGGGGCTTTGTTGGCTATTTCCCTGATGAGATCGAGGCCGTCAACGCCCCCGTCGAGGGCCTTTCTCGGCTCGAAGCGGGAGACCTCCGCGGCGAGCGAGTCTATATCCCCCGAGGGAATGTAGGGCGGGTTCGAGACTATGAGGTCGAAGGTTTCGTTTTCCACGGGCGAGAAGAGGCTGCCGCGCCTAAGGTCGAGCCTGTCGGCGACACCGTGGGTTTCGGCGTTTTTCCGGGCGCAGTCGAGGGGCGCGGTTTCAGTGTCGATCCCGACCGCCGTCCATCTCGGCCTCTCCTTCAGAAGCGCCACGGAGACCGCGCCGGAGCCGACGCCGATCTCAAGGAACCTTCCCTCGCCGCCCATTATGGAGAGGCAGCTCTCCACGAGGGTTTCGGTGTCGGGACGCGGAATGAGGACTCCCGGCCCCACAGCGAAGTCCAGCGACCAGAACTCCCGCTTCCCGAGGAGGTAGGCGGTGGGCTCGCCAGCGGCGCGCCTGCGAACCAGCGCGCGGAAACTGTCCACTTCGGCGGAGGAGAGAGGCTTGTCGTACTGGAGGTAGAGGTCGAGGCGGGTTACGGAAAGGACGGACGCCAGAAGCACCTCGGCGGTGAGTCTGGGGGAGTCGATTCCTTTTTTAGCGAAATACTCCGCAGTCAGGCGGATGAGCTCGACCGGGGTGAGGGGAGCCTGTCCCTCAGCCATCGCCGTAAACGAGATTGTCCGCCTGCGCCTGCGCGTGCAGCGGGTCGAGGAGGGGGTCGATGTTGCCTTCGAGTATCTCGGCGAGCTTGTACAGCGTTAGATTTATGCGGTGGTCGGTGACGCGGCCCTGCGGGTAGTTGTAGGTGCGTATCCGCTCGGAGCGGTCGCCGCTTCCGACCAGGCTCTTTCGCTCCTGGCTGCGTTCGGCCCTTGCCTTTTCCTGCATCGCCTCGAAGAGGCGCGCCTGCAGTATCTTCATCGCCTTGGCGCGGTTCTTGTGCTGGGATTTTTCATCCTGGCATGAGACGGCGACGCCGGTGGGGATGTGGGTTATGCGCACGGCGGATTCGGTTTTGTTGACGTGCTGCCCGCCAGCCCCGCTGGCGCGAAAGACGTCCACGCGCAGGTCGTCGGGGTTAATCTGGATGTCGATGTCGTCCGCCTCGGGCATTATCGCCACGGTGACGGCGCTGGTGTGGATGCGGCCGCCCGATTCGGTAACCGGCACGCGCTGGACGCGGTGCGCCCCCGATTCGTACTTGAGCCGTCCGAAGACGTTCTTTCCCTTGATGAGGACGATGATTTCCTTGATGCCGCCAAGCCCGATTATGCTGGAGCTGAGCTCCTCCATCTTCCAGCCCTTCAGTTCCGCGTAACGGGTGTACATGCGGTAGAGTTCCGCCGCGAAGAGGGCGGCCTCGTCGCCGCCGGTGCCGGCGCGGATTTCTAGAATCGCGTTTTTCTGGTCGAGCGGGTCGGGAGGCAAAAGAAGGGTCTTAAGGCGTTCCTCGACGGCGGGGAAGGAACCTTTCGCATCCTCAAGGTCCTCGCGGGCGAGTTCGCCGAGCTCCGGGTCTTCGAGAAGTCCTTCGGATTCCTCGATTCTGCGGAGAAGCTCGTTGTACTCCCTTGCGCACAAGACAATCTCGCGCAGCTCGGAATGTTCGCGGGTGAGGCGGGCGTACTCATCCCTGTCCGACATTATCTTAGGGTCGGAGATGAGGGCGCTGAGCTCCTCGTAACGCGCGTCTATCTGCGAAAGGCGGTCTTTTAGTTCCAAGTTTTATGGTTCCTCGAAAGGGGTAACAGTCTGATTAAGGCTCAGGCGGGGCTTGAAAGCGCGGCTTTGAGTTCTGCCCGTAATTCGGCCATCTTTCCGCAGGAGTATTCGCCCTCTGTGCAGCCGCCCCTCACGCAGCCGGGGCCGGAGGAGGAAAAGAGGGCGGGGGCCGCGAAAGAGGCGGCGCGGTACATCAGAAGCGCCATCTCGCGTATCTCCCACTGGGCGCGGCGGCAAAGGCGAAGCGCGAAAAAGTGGTTCAGCTCCCTGGCGTTCATCGTTACGACTATTTTCGTCTCGCAACTGTTCGGGAGGATGTAGCGGGCGTCCTCCGCAGGAACTCCCCTGTCGATGAGCGAGGAGTAAAAGTCCCAGATGCCTTCCAGCTTCTCCGAAAATTCCCTTGAAAGGGCGGGATCGGAGGCTATCGAGGGAGGGATGACCGCTTTCACCTTTTTTAGCTCGACGTAGCGCTGGCTCTGCTGGGAATAGGAGGCGAGCCGGTGGCGGACGAGCTGGTGGGAGCAGGCCCTGCTTATGCCGTCTATCCCGAAGGTGAAGACGGCGTGCTCCAGCGCGGAGAGGTGGCCCATAGACATCAGCTTCCCGACGAGGGTTAAAACCTCCTCGCCGGAAAGCGATTTATTTAGTTCGGTTATATCCCTCGGCGAATAGCAAAGCCTCGCCGCCACCGCGACAGCCCTTTCGGGGTCGGGTGTGTGTCCGAGGAGGCTCACCGAAGGGGAGGTCAAGAAGGGTTACTCCGCCGGCTTCTTCATCCCGTACTTCTTGAGGAACCTGTCGACGCGGCCTTCGGTGTCGAGCATCTTGGACTTGCCGGTGTAGAAGGGGTGGCACATCGCGCAGATTTCGGTCTTTATCTCTTTGGCGGTTGAGCGGGTCTCAAACTCGTTGCCGCAGCTGCAGTGTACCTTGACCTTGTCGTACTTGGGATGGATCTGGTCTTTCATAACTCTTTCTCCTTCATGCGCGCCTTTCGGCGCGTTTATTTTCTTCAATATAACCACGATTTGGGAATCTGGTACTCTAGCACCAAAGATATGTTCCCTGCAAGCGGCGAAGAATGTGTTTACCCCAGCAATCCGGTTGGTTTTTTTTGACATGGAAAATACTTTGTGACACAATCATACAATCAAAACGCTATTTGTTAATACGCCTTATGCCGTGCCGTAAGGTACCGTTATCATTCTAATTTATATGTTTTATTCCGACAGGGGTCAACAGAAATGAACAAAGCGCACAAAGTACCGGAAGCGACTATCAAGAGGCTCTCGATATATATGAGGGTCTTAAAGGACCTGGAAAAGAAGGGGACTGAAATTATTTCCAGCGCCGATCTGGCGGCTATCTGCGGCATAAATCCGGCGCAGATACGAAAGGATCTCACCTACTTCGGCGAATTCGGAGTGAGGGGGGTGGGGTACTACGTAAAAGAGCTTCACTTCGACATACGAAAGGTGCTCGGCCTCAACCAGAAGAGAAACCTCGCCCTCATAGGCGTCGGGAATCTCGGAAGGGCGCTCCTTTGCTACCGCAACTTCGCCGACCACGGCTACGAGTTCGTGGCGGCCTTCGACAGCGACCCGGCGAAGGTGAAGGAAAAGCTGCCCTGCGACATAGAAGTCAGCCCCATGGAGGAGCTTTCCGAAAAAATCCGCAGCCTTGCGGTGGACATCGCCATCATCACCACACCGGCGGGGAGCGCCCAGGAGGCGGCCGACGCCGCGATTGCCGCCGGAGTGCGCGGCATTTTGAATTTCGCGCCGGTGCAGATAACCGTACCGCGCGACATACAACTCAAGAAAGTCGATCTGACCACTGAATTTGATAATTTGGCATATCACCTCCAGGCAGGGTAGTATTACGGTCATAAGGAGTACGCATGGCCGAATTTGCTTTTGAAAACCCCGACAAGGTAAGGGAAGCGGATATCCTTGTAGGGATACCCTCGCGTAACGAAGCCGAATCGATAGGTTTCGTCACCGAGCAGGCCTCCCTCGGCCTCACCCGCTATTTTCCGGGGCGTTCCGTCGCGGTGGTGAACTGCGACAACAACAGCAGGGACGGCACCAGGGAGAGCTTCTTCAACGCTCCCTGCCAGGTTCCCCGGATCTACGCCTCCACTCCGGAAGGGGTTTCGGGCAAGGGAAACAACATAAAGAACCTGTACAGGGTCGCGGGAGAACTCAAGGCAAAGGCGATAGTCGTCCTCGACGCCGACACAAAATCGGTGACGCCCAAGTGGGTTAAGAACCTCGCGGAACCGCTCCTTTCCGACTACGCCTTCGTATCGCCTCTTTACCTCAGCCACAAGTATGACGCCGCCCTGACAAACCACATCGTCTATCCGATGAGCCGCTGCCTTTACGGCAGGCGCATCCGCCAGCCCATAGGCGGCGAATTCGGCTTTACCGGCGAGCTGGCCCGCTTCTTTCTGGGCCACGAGAGCTGGACCGATTCCGTGGCCCACTTCGGTGTGGACATCTACATGACTACGCTCGCAATGTACTACGGAAAGCCGATATCCCAAGCCTTCCTCGGGAGCCCCAAGATACACCGGCCGATGAATCCCAGAAACGCCCTCGGCCCCGGCTTCAAGGAAGTTGTAGGCACCCTTTTTCACCTGCAGACGGTTCTCCCCGGCTTCTGGAAGGATGTGCGCCACTCCCGCCCGACGGCCATTTTCGGCTTCGGCGTCGGCGAAACCGAAAATCCCGAGCAGGTGGAAATAGACAAGGGAGCGCTCTACCGGGCTTTACGCGAAGGCTACGAGCGCCATAAGGAAATATGGAGCGAGATTCTGGCCGGTGAGACCTTCTCGAAGCTCGAAGAGGTCATCGCCCTCGAAGAGCAGCACTTCGAGCTCCCGATAAACCTATGGGCGCACATACTCTTTGATATGTCCGTGGCCTACCGCGACAAGATAGCCCCGCCCGACCAGCTCACCGAATCGCTGGTGCCGCTCTATCAGGGGCGGATACTCTCCTTCGCCAAGAACACCGAGGGGCTTCTGACGGGGCAGGCGGAAGAGTACATCGAGGAAGAGTGCCTCGATTTCGAGGAGGCGAAGCCCTACCTCCTGAAACGATGGGGATAATGAGCGAAAAAAAGACGAAGGAGGCGAGAATGCCTCGGGTAATGATCGTAGACGACGAAGAGCACATCCGCACCCTCTACAAGCTCGAACTTGAAGACGAAGGGTACGAGGTGATAGCTCTCGACACGGGGAAAGGTCTCGTCGAAAAGATTCGCGAGACGAGTCCCAACGTGGTCGTGCTGGACATCAAGATGGTGGACGTGAGCGGGCTGGACGTGCTACAGGATATACGCAGGGAGTTCTACGACCTGCCGGTGATACTCTGCTCCGCCTACGGCTCCTTTCGCGGGGACGTGAAGACCATAGCCGCCGATTACTACGTCGTGAAATCCTCGAACCTCGGCGAACTCAAAAAGCGCATCAAGAGCGCCCTTGAATCGAGACCGCCCGCAAGGGACTGAAACACTTACGGTGAGATACCTTCTGAAAAGGCGCCGTCGGCGCCTTTTTTTAATGAGAAAAACTATAAATGGTCAAATATATTGCCGTCGCGGGCACGATGGGCAGCGGGAAGTCGAGTCTGGTGAAATTTCTCTGCAACCGCTACCCCGACATCCGCCCCTTTTACGAGCGCAACGAGGAGAATCCCTACCTCGAAGACTTCTACAGGGAGATGGGGAAGTGGGCCTTCCACTCCCAGGTCTACTTCCTGACCCTGAAGTTCCGCACCCACCAGCTTCTCGACGCCTGCCCCCAGACGGTGATACAGGACAGGACGATCTACGAGGACGCCGAAATCTTCGCCGAAAACCTCCACCAGCGCGGCATTCTCGCCGGGCGCGACTACGAGGCCTACCGCAGGCTCTACCAGACAATAAGAAACTCCATAAATCCTCCCGACCTCCTCATCTACATGAAGACAAACCTCACCACCGTGAAGAAGCGGATAAAGAAGAGGGGAAGGGCCTTCGAGACCGCGATCGATCCCGATTACCTGAAGGGGCTGAACGAGCTGTATAAAAAGTGGATCGAGAGGTACAAGAAGGAAGGGATTTCGCCGGTGGTGGAGGTGGATGCGGGGAGCATGGATTTTCTGCATAATCTTGTGGATAGGATTAACCTGCTGGAGACGGTGGAAAAGCACTTGTAGGTTTTCGTCATTCCCGCGCGAAGCGGGAATCCAGAGTTGGCGGCCGTATTTCTAGACTCCCGCCTTCGCGGGAGTGACGGAAACCTGCCCTCTCTACGTTTTCCAACAGCCGCAGGACAAACGAAAACACCCCGGCAGGGCCGGGGTGTCTATAGCTAAAACTCTTATCGGGAGATTGTTTGAAAAACGTCAGTAGTTTTTCAACAATATCCTAAATGGCGCTTGCCTGCCTGGTTAGGCGGGAGATGTGGCGGGCGGCCTTGTTCTTGTGGATGATGCCCTTGGCGGCTACCTTCTGAAGGTAGGGGGCGGCGATGGCGAGAGCCTCGGTGGCCCTTGCTGCGTCGCCTGAATCCAGGGCGGTCTTTACCGCCTTGACAAGGTTGCGAAAACGGGTGCGCACGGCCTTGTTGCGAACGCGGCGCTTCTCGTCCTGTTTGATCTTCTTGATTGCTGACTTGTGATTGGCCAAAACCGAACCTCCGTTGCTAACGGTATTTTTTCGTAATTTTCTAAAGAGCGATTATTTACCACCGGCAAGCACTTCGCGTCAATACAAAAATAGTCACTGCTCCACGTTTACTTCAACAAATGGCGCTGTGCAAGGCGGTCCGTCGGCGAAAAGGTAATGCGCTACCCTGCCGAGGGTGTCGAGGGCGATAATCGAAGAGGAGGTCGTCCCGAAAGTTCCTCCCTGCGGGTCGTGCACGCAAAGTCCAAGTTCGCTTTCGCCACCCGGGCCGTGGTCGGCTAGAAACTCCCCGATAGCTCGAAAGTCCGGAGCATTGCCTTCGAGCGCTTTCATCCTCTCAAGCGACCTCTTCGCCTTCGCGTCGCCGGGGTCCATGAACCTCCTGTTGGTTATTACGTAATTCCCCGGTTCCAGAGGATAGACCTTCTCCCGTCCGTTTTCGTTGTCAAGTACGAAGGCCTCCTTCCCGTCGGCGAGAAGAAGGGAGTAGGACTTGCAGGCGGGCGAATACTCCCGCGACGAGTTGGCCGCCTCGCTCGCGCTCCCGTGGCCAAGGGCGGCAAGCACCAGGTTCCCCCGGCTGCACAGAGACCCTTTGCTCCCGAGCGTACCGTGGTGGTTCGCAAGCGAGCAGAGGAGCCCCGAGGAGTTCACCCCGGTCCAGGTGCCCCCCATCAGCCGGTCGCGCGGGCCGAAAATCCACGGCGAATGGCTGATGAGCGCGGGCGGATCCCACTCCCGCGAAAGCAATTCGTCGCGGTTCGCCGCGAAGAGCACCGGGTATCCGGGAAAGACTTTGAAGAAGAGATGAAGGGTGCACATGAGAGTAAACCTAATCCGTTTTCGACCTTTTTGAAGGAAAAATCCCGCTGTAAAAGGGGTTTCCGACTCCGCCGGACCTTATCCACGACCCGTTGTGGATAACTTATGGATAAAAATTCTCTTGACACGCGGCGTGGGCCAAATCATGGCTTCAACGGGCCGGATGATGAAATTTTGTGCAAGTAATTTTGCCAATAATAACAAATGCTTACGAAGTCGTCTCGCTAAATCCCCGGTTTTAGTGTGTTTTTGAATAGGTGACCGCTTTAATCTTTTTAGCTTGGGGAAAACTCCGCCGGAAAAGCCCTCTTGAACTCCTTCATGCCGTAGCGGAAGAGGGAAAAATCATATCTCAGAGGATCGCCGGGATCGAAACGCCTGAGGGATTCGGTTATCTCCACCGCCGTCTTCCATCCGGAACCTTTGCGGCTCGTCAGCCCCATGAATTTACCCACCCTCGCGACATGCACGTCCAGAGGGACGACGAGTGAGGAGGGAGGCAGCGCCCCCTGCCAGTAGCCGGGGTCAAGCTCGTCCTTCCGCGCCATCCATCTAAGAAAAAGGCAGAGGCGCTTTCCCGCCCCGCCCGAAGAGGGGGAGGACAGAAGGAAGCGGACCGGGTGGCGGAGCGGAAGCTCCTTCGCGTTCAAAAGCGGCCTGCAGTCGCCCGAGAGTATCTCCCCGCAAAAGGCGGCGATGTCCGCTCCAATATCTTCCGAGAGGTTTTTGATAAACAGTTCCTTCAGACTTTTGTTTTTTTCAAGCGCCTGCGCCAGCAGGTGAAGGAAAAGGGCGAGGTCGGGGGCCTTGTGGAAGCGGTAGTAAAATCCCTCGCAAAGGGTGGTGAACTCTTTGGGAGATGAGGAAAGAATGGTTTTGCGCGGGGAACTTCCGAGGCGCTCGAAGACAAAGCCCAGCGCCTTCATGATCTGCTCGACCTGCCCGTAGGCGAAGACCGCCGCTATCAGCCCTGCCGTCTCGCCCTCCAGAGGGTCGCCGTAGCCCCGGGCGAAGACCAGCGGGTCGGGACTGAGGTTCGACAACCTGTGATGCCTTCGCCAAAGGTCTTCCAGAAACTCCCTGGTAATCCGCTTTTCCACGCGCTTCTCCTTTGCTTGGGGAATATAACACGTATGCGGGTTTTTGGATTGGCCGGAAACCCTCGAAATGTTTTAAAGTACCGTGATTGCTTTTTTACGGCTGGATAATCACAGAGCGGGACCATGACTTTTAAGAAATATCCGGCGTCGATCTTCGCGGCGCTTCTGACGGTCCTCGTGCTTACCGTTTACTGGCGGACGGTAGGGTTCGAGCTTGTAAATCTCGACGATCTCTACTACACCGTTGATAATACGGTCGTAAAGGGCGGGCTGACCCTTTCAGCCGTCAAAGAGGTTTTTACCACCCTTCAACTGGACAATTACCTACCCGTCACCCTTATTTCCTACATGGCAGACGTAGAACTTTCCGGCCTTGGGCCCTCGGGCTTTCATTTCACGAATACGGCTCTGCATCTGTTAAACGTCCTTCTCGTTTTCGCCTTCCTTTACAGGTCCACCGGCTCGGGCTGGAAGAGTTTTTTCGCGGCGGCGCTCTGGGCGATACATCCCATGCGCGCCGAATCCGTGGCCTGGGTCGCCGAGCGCAAAGACGTGCTGGCGGGTTTCTTTTTCTTCGCGGGGCTTTGGGCTTACTGCGAATACGCGAAGAGCAAAAAACCGGTTCTCTATTTCTTAGCGCTCGCCGCAATGGTTCTCGGAATTCTCTCCAAGTCCATTGTCGTTGTCTTTCCCGCCGTTTTACTGATTGCGGACTTCTGGCCCCT
Source organism: bacterium (assembly GCA_004322275.1). Lineage (NCBI taxonomy): Bacteria > bacterium. The sequence goes on along the minus strand of SCTA01000013.1, from coordinate 97,471 downwards.
TGAAAGGCTTGAACGGAAGAGAGATACGGTAAAAAAACTGCTCATCGAGAAGATTCCGTTTTTTGCGCTGTCAGCCCTTTTTTCCGCGCTGACTCTCTTTGTTCAAAGAAAAGCCCTTTACGTAGAGGGTCAAAAACCGGTTTTCGGCCGCCTTGCCGATATGGCTACCGCCTACTTTCATTACCTTAAGGCAACCGCATGGCCCTTCGGACTGGTGATGGACGACAGGAACACGGCGGTTCACCTTACCGGCGCTGCGGCGCTCGGGGCCGGGCTGGTTATTCTCGCTCTTTCTTTTCTCGCGTGGAAAATAAGAAAAACCGCACCGGCGGCAACCGCCGGGTGGCTCTGGTACCTCGCCGTTCTTTTCCCGACGAGCGGCGTCATCCTGCTGGATTTTTACTTCGTCGCCGACCACTTCACCTACCTGCCGCACCTCGGCCTCATGATCGCGCTCGTCTGGGGAGCGGGAGACGCTCTCGGAAAACTCTTCAAGAATCCGAAGATTCCGGCGGTTGCCGGCGCTGGGCTGGTGATAGCCTTTTCGGTTCTTTGCTACCGGCAGGTCTCCCTCTGGAGGGACGACTTCACCCTGTTCGGCTACATCGACAGGATGACCGGAGGCAAAAACGCCACGGCCAAGAAATCGCTCGGCGTCGCCTACTATAACATGGGGAAATACAAGGAGGCTTACGACCACTACGTCATTGCGCTGGAGATTCTTCCCGGCATTAAACATGTAAACGGCTACAGGGCGGATGCGGCGATGAAGCTCGGCAGGTATCGCGAGGCGGCGGAGTTTTACAGGAAGGAACTGGTTTTTTCGCCGGAAAACAAGAGGATCAGCCTGGCGCTTGTGGAAGCTCTCATCATGGCGGGCGACCCTCCCGGCGCGGCCAGACAGGCTCTTATCCATATCCGCCAATGGCCGGGCGATCAGGGAGCGCTGTTTTACATCAGCTACTTCGGGGGCGAGGCAAAGGCGAGAGCGCTTGCGGGAAGATAAGAAAATCGATGTTGATTCGTCAACGCCTTAAACAACGGAACGATTGTACGTTGCCTTTGAATGTTCTAAAGTGCTGTGACAGCTTTATTTCGGTTGGATAATTCCGGAGTGAAACCATGACCTTTAAAAAATATCCGGCGGCGATATTCGCGGCCCTGCTGGCGGCGCTGGTGCTTGCCGTTTACTGGCAGACGAAAGGATTTGAGTTTATACAACTCGACGACCACTACTACACCGTCCAAAATCCGATAGTGAAAAGCGGTCTGACCTTTTCGGGAATAAAAGAGGTCTTCACTACCCTTCAGCTATACAGTTTCATTCCCCTGACCTACCTTTCCTTCATGGCCGACGTCGAATTTTTCGGACTTGGGTCTTCTGGCTTTCATTTCACAAACACCCTTCTCCATCTCTTTAATTCTTTGCTGCTGTTCACATTCCTTTACCGAGCCACGGGCTCGGGCTGGAAAAGCTTTTTCGCTGCGGCGCTGTGGGCGCTGCACCCAATGCGGGCGGAATCGGTGGCATGGATCGCGGAGCGGAAGGATCTGCTTTCAGGACTCTTTTTTTTCATTGGCCTTGTCGCCTACCGGGAATACGCGAAAAGCAGTAAACCCCTTCTTTACGCTGCAACGCTCCTTTCAATGCTGCTTGGACTTCTGTCAAAACCCGTGCTCGTCATCTTCCCTCTCGTTCTTTTGATTCTTGATTTCTGGCCCCTTGAAAGATTCAGGCAACCAGGAGAGACGATAAAAAAACTGCTCGTTGAAAAGACTCCTTTTTTTATGCTGTCAGTGCTTTTTTCCCTTTTGACCCTCTATAACCACAGACTCCTCATCAACTCGCAGGTGCAAAAACCTGTTTTAGGCCGCCTTGCCGATATGGCTACCGCCTACCTTCATTACCTGAAAGTAACCGTGTGGCCTTTCGGGCTGGTGATGGACGATATGAGCACGGCGGTACACCTTACCGGTTTTTTGGCGCTTGGGGCCGGGGCTTTTCTGCTCGTCCTCTTCTTTCTCGCCTGGAAAGTCAGAAAAACCGCCCCGGCGGTTACCGCCGGGTGGCTCTGGTATCTCGCCGTCCTTTTCCCGACCAGCGGGGTAATCCTGCTGGATTTTTACTTCGTGGCCGACCACTTCACCTACCTGCCTCACCTCGGCCTCATGATCGCGCTCGTCTGGGGAGCCGGAGACGCTCTCGGGAAACTCCTCAAGAATCCGAAGGTTCCGGCGATTGCCGGTGCAGCGCTGGTAATCGGATTATCGGTTCTTTGTTTCCGGCAGGTCACCTTCTGGAAGGACGACTTCACCCTGTTCGGCTATATCGACAGAGTGACCGGCGGACAAAGCGCCACGGCTAAAAAATCTCTCGGCGTAACCTACTTCAATTCAGGGAAATACAAGGAGGCTTACGACCACTATGGCATGGCTCTGGAGCTTCTTCCCACCATCCGGCAAGGCAACGGCTATAAGGGTTCCGCTGCGGCGAAGCTCGGCAGGCACCGCGAAGCTGTGGAGTTATACCGCAAAGAACTCAAGGTGTCTCCTGGTGACAGGGATATCAGCGTAGCGCTCGTGGAGGCTCTCATTATGGTGGGCGACCGCCCCGGCGCGGCCAGACAGGCTCTGATCCATATCCGCCAATGGCCGGGCGATCAGGGAGCATGGCTTTACATCAACTATCTCGGAGGCGAAGAGAAGGCGAGAATGCTTGCGGGAAGGTGATATAGTAGCAGAGGAGCCGGCTGCCCGGCTCCTCTGCGATAAGCTTACTGATCCTGGAAGAGCAAGCCTGCGGCCCAGTCGTATTCGCCGCCGACAGCATGGTATGCGCCGCCGCTAATCGATGACCTATATCCGTCAGAGGAATTATATTCACCACCGCTCACGGAAGAGCCATCGCCGCTAGAGATGTTATAAGAGCCGCCACTTATCGATGACCTTGATCCGGAGGAGGTATTGAGTACACCGCCGCTCACCGACGAACTGTAACCTGAGGCGGTGTTTCGTTCGCCGCCACTCACTGACGAGTGATAGTTTGAGGCGGTATTGTAATATCCGCCGCTCACTGACGAGAATTGCCCGGAAGCGACATTAATTAAACCGCCACTCACTGATGATTCCATACCTGAGGCGATGTTTTCTCGACCGCCACTCACCGATGAAAAATCTCCAATGGCTTGATTTATAACTCCGCCGCTCACCGAAGAATAAGTGCCGAAGGCAGTATTGTTTACTCCGCCACTCACCGATGAATACTGGCCTCTAGCCTGATTCCCCGTGCCGCCGCTAACCGAAGCATAGTCGAAATAGGTTGAATTACCCGAGCCTCCGGAGATGCTAGCCGCATAGCCATTGGCTACATGCCAGGAGCCGCCGCTTATGCTGGACGCTCCTCCGTTGGCCTGGCTGTATAAACCTCCGGACACTGTGGCGTACGGCGCATGAGTGGCATTGCCGATACCGGCCAAAAATCCACCCCAACTTGTGTATTCATGCCACTTGCCAACCACGAGGTTGTGCGATCCAGGCCGTGAGTAGACTCCATAAGGATTTTCGTTATATCCAACGATGAGGTTTCCAAGGCCGGTCAATACCGTTTCTTCGGTGACTCCGGAACCGCTTCTCACATGAACGTTTGCCCCGGTGAAGAGGATGTGGGGGCCGGCGAGGCCGTCGATGGCGTTGGTATCAACCGAGACGTAGCTGCCGAGGTCGAGAGCCGGGTTGGCTTCGACGGCCGCCAGCCTTGCTTCAAGCGCGCCGGGCGACATGGCTTCGAGGCTGGAAACTCTCGTTTCAAGCAGTGCGACATTCGCCTGAAGCTGTGCGTTGTCCGCTTGAAGTTGGGCGTTCACCGCCTGTTGCGCCGTGATAGCGCTTTCCAGCGCCGCGAATCTGGCTTCCACGTCCGTGGCGAGCTTGACGCCGGTGACAACTCCAATGGCGATTTTGTCGCCGGTTACCGAACCGGTGGCGAGGTCGGAGGCCCCGATTGCGCCGTCCTGAATCTTGTCGGTGGTTATCGCATCCGTTCCAATTTTGGCGTTGGTGACTACGCCGTCGGCGATGTCCGCGGTGCCGACGTTTCCGTCGGCGATTTTGTCGCCGGTTACCGAACCGGTGGCGAGGTCGGCGGCCCCGATTGCGCCGTCCTGAACCTTGTCGGTGGTTATCGCATCCGCGCCGAGTTTGGCGGTTGTGACGGCGCTGTCGGCGAGGTCAACGGTCATTACCTGCCCGTCGATTATGTCTGCCGACGCTACGTTGCCCGCCATTGCGGTGCCCGCCTGAATGGCCAGAAAAACGCCGAGTGCGAGAATTCCGAGTTTTGACTTCATCTCTTTTTCTCCGGTTCAAGGTGAAAGCCTGACGGGAATCGTCAAGCTCCGACGACCGGCTTTAACCGGCCTTATATACCCGTTACCGTGCGGTATTTATATGCGCTTGTGGAGTTTGCCCCCCCTAGAAAAAAGAACATGACATATTGACTGGAAATAACTGCACCTGTTTTGGTATTAATTAACCTGTAAAAACAAGACATTTTACTTAGTACATCTTTTCACGCATTATTTCCATACCTGAGTGCTTTTGTGAATTGATATACGGAAATGGACAATCAAGATGTACAAAAATAAAAAATTTTCAGGAAAATGACATTTCCCTCCATTGCGCCTGCGGCCCGGTCCGCGCCGCGAAGCCTTCTCCAAGGAAAGATTGCAGGTTGGGTTGCAAATGTTTTACTGTTCGGGGTGGTTCTTGATCGTAAGGCGCCGTTAGCCGCGAAAGCGGCGTAAGGCACCGTTCGGATTGGAATTGATGCGTTACGCCTTCGTGGATGCCATGACTGATAAAAAATATTCGACGGCGATATTCGCGGTCCTGCTGGCGGCGCTGGCGGCGGCGGTCTATTGGCAATCGACGGGGTTTGAGCTTGTCGATCTGGACGACCTCGAATACACCGTCTACAATCCCATCGTCAGCGGCGGCCTTACGTGGACGGGGATCAAGGCGGCGTTTACCCAATTCTCGCAGAAGTACTGGATTCCGGTGACGTGGCTCTCCTACATGGCGGACGTAAGCGTCTCCGGCATGAGCCCGGCGGCTTTTCACCGCACCAACGTCATCCTTCACTCCCTGAACGCAAGCCTCGTTTTCCTCCTCTTTCGCTTCGCCACCGGCTCGGGCTGGAAAAGCTTCTTCGCGGCGGCTCTCTGGGCGCTTCACCCCCTGCGCGTGGAATCGGTGGCGTGGGTGACGGAGCGAAAGGACGTGCTGGCGGGGTTTTTCTTCCTCCTCGCGCTTCTCGGGCATTTCCGGTACGTAAAGACGGAAAAGAAACTCTGGCTGGCGGCGATTGCGCTCTGCGCCCTGCTCGGCCTTATGGCGAAGCCGGTGGTGATGGTGCTGCCGGTCGCGATGCTCCTTCTGGATTTCTGGCCCCTCGGGCGCTTCCCGGAGGGAGGCTTTAAGGCGAACCCCAAGGGCTGCGGGCGGCTGCTCCTCGAAAAAGCCCACCTTTTCGCGCTTTCGGTCGTTTTCGTGATCGTGACCGTGCGGGCGCAGGCGATAGAAGGAGCCTTTAACGTTGACGCGGGCCGGAGCGGGCTTTACGAGAATTTAGCAACTGCGGTAAAGGCTTACTCCGCCTACCTCTACGAGACCGTCTGGCCCGCCGGGCTTTTCGTGCGGGGGCAGGAGTACGTCACCCATTTCGGCTACGCGGCGACGGCCCTTTGCCTCGGCGGCCTCGTCCTCGTCTCCTTTCTGGCTTTCAGATTCCGAAAGAGTTGCCCGGAGCTGGCTTTCGGCTGGTTCTGGTACCTTTTAATCCTTTTTCCCAACAGCGGCATCGTGCAGGCGGGGATGAACACCTTCTCCGACCGCTTCACCTATCTTCCTCACGTCGGCCTGACCGTGGGGGCGGTGTGGGGAGCGGAGCGGCTGTACTCGCGCTTCTTTGCGGATATCCGGCCTCTCGTCGCCCTTTGCGCGGTTTTGCTGACGGTCCTGCCGGTTCTCTCCTACAGACAGACCGGAGTCTGGAGGGACGATTTCACTCTTTTCGGCTACATCGACAGGGTTACCGGCGGGCGAAGCGCGCTGGCCAAAAGCGTTCTCGGCGGGGCCTTCATGCGGGCAGGGAAATATCAGGAGGCTTACGACAACTACAGTTATGCCCTGCGCCTCGATCCCTATACTCCGCGCGGCAACGGCGACAAGGGGATGGCGGCGGCGAAGCTGGGAAGGTTCCGGGAAGCCGCCGACCTCTACAGGATGGAGCTTCGGGCCTCGCCGGGCGACAGGCAGTTTTGCATCCGGCTGGCAAACGTGCTCATAGTAGCGGGAGACCTTCCAGGCGCGGCCCGGCAGGGGCTGGAGAACATCCGCCAATGGCCGGGGGACAAGGAGGCGTGGGAGGCGGTTAATTACCTCGGGGGCGAGGAAAAGGCGAAAGCTCTTGCGAAAAGATAGCTTGCGGATGAACCATGACCTTTAAAAAGTATCCGGCGGCGATCTTCGCGGCCCTGCTGGCGGCTCTGGTGCTGGCGGTTTACTGGCGCACAAGCGGCTTTGGCTTCATCTCTCTGGACGATCCCATGAACGTGTCCAAAAATCCCCTGGTAACAGGCGGACTTACGCTTGACAGCGTGAAGGCGGCGTTTTCCTCAACAACTATTTCTCTTGCCTGGATTTCGTACATGGCGGACGTGGAGATATCCGGCATGGACCCCGGAGGCTTTCACCGGACCAACGTCCTTCTCTATCTGTTCAGCGCGGTTTTGCTCTTTCTCTTCTTCCGTTCGGCCACGGGCTCGGTCTGGAAGAGCTTTTTCGCCGTGGCGCTCTGGGCGATGCACCCGATGCGGGTAGAATCGGTCGCGTGGATTTCCGAGCGAAAGGATGTTCTCTCCGGACTGTTTTTTATCCTCTCTCTCTGGTCTTACCTTCTCTATACGCGCACAAGAAAGCCCGGCTGGTACGGGGCGCTGCTTTTGTGCGGAATATTGGGGGTTTTGGCGAAGCCGATTCTGGTCGTTCTTCCCGTAGCGCTCCTCCTTTTTGACTTCTGGCCGCTTGGCCGCTTCCCGCAGGGAGGCGAAAACCGCGCTGAGAAGTTGCGAGGGCTTAAAAGCCTTCTGCTGGAGAAGGCCCCGCTGTTCGCCCTCTCTTTCATTTTCGTCGCAAACACCCTCTACGCTCATGCGGACAGCGATGCGAAGGCCGGATATGAAAGAAACTTTTTTTACGGATTTTCCAATGCGGCGGCCTCGTACTGGAAGTACCTCGTAAGAACCTTCTTTCCCGGCGATCTGATGCTCTCCTACGACACCCCGGCATCGGCCCCGGGTCTGATTGCGGTAATAATTTCACTGGCGGCGCTGGTTGTTGCAAGCGTCGCGGCTTACAGGCTGCGACGGAAAGTTCCTGAAATAACCTTCGGCTGGTTCTGGTTTCTTTTGATTCTCTTTCCAAACAGTGGAATAGTGCCGACGGGGATGCAGTCCTTTGCCGACCGGTACACGTTCTTGCCCCACCTCGGCGTCGCTATCGCCCTTGTGTGGGGAACCGCGCGTCTCGCCGGAAGAACGGGTTTCGGCGAGAAGGGGCTGATCCCCCCCGGAGTCGCCGCCGTAACGGTTCTGGCCATCCTCAGCGGAACCTTCACCGGCTACTGGAAAAATTCCCTTACCTATTTCGGCCGCATAGACGAAATCTACGGGGGCAAAAACGCGGTGGCGTTAGGCCATCTGGCCGACGCCAGCATGGACGAGAACAATCCGGCAAAGTTTCTGGCGTATGTGGACCGGCTGGAGAAACTGGATTCCTTTTACTATCCCAACTACAAAAGAAACAAAGCCATCGCGCTTTACAAACTGGGCAGATACGACGAGGCTCTGGAGTTTCTCCGGCAGGAACTTAAAGCCAACCCCCAAAGCAGGGAGATTTCTGACCTGATACAGAACATTACCGTGGTAAAGACCGGGAAACAAAACAGGTGACGCGGGAAGATAGTACGCAGGGTGGCGCGCCCCCGCTTGCTGGTGTAGGCTTTTACAGACCCGCGTAAAGTCCTAAACCCTAAGACCCGGAGCCCAGATGGAGCAAAATTGCTGTAACGAAGAGGAGAAAGAGCCGCAAAGGGAGCTTCACCTCTATATCCATCTGATTCTCGCGGCGTCCCTTTACCTGGCCTTCCTTATTCTCCGCTCACTCCTCCATCCGATTATCTTCGCCGCCGTTCTGGCCTCTCTCTGTTCGCCGCTGATGGCGTTTTTTGAGCGGAGGTTCAACGGAAGGCGGAATATAGCGGCGTTTTTCGTCGTCTTTTCGGCGGCCCTTGCGATACTCGGGCCGCTCATCCTCCTTCTGGGGGTGCTGGTGGCCGAGGGGGTGAGTTCGCTCGCCCGCGTTCAGGAATGGCTCCAGTCCGGCGGGCTGGAGGTGTGGCTCCACCATCCGAGGCTGGCGGGATTAATCGAACTCGCCAAAGAGAGGCTGCCCTTTACCGCCGATCTCGACGTAAACGAGCAGCTTCTTGCCTTGAGCAGGAAGGGGGGCGAGGCGCTTCTCAGCCGCGGGGCGGACATGGCCGCCAATATCGTAAGCGCCACAGTCCAGTTTTTCATCCTCCTCTTCGTGATGTTTTATTTCGTGCGCGACGGGAAGGAGATAATAAGGTCGATAAAGTCTCTCACGCCCCTTGAGGAGACTCAGGACGACAGGATAATCCTTCGTATCCGGGATATGTCCAGATCGGTCTTCGTGGGGAGCTTTCTCACCGCGGTGGTTCAGGGAATCGTGGGAGGGATAGGTCTTTCCCTGGTGGGCATACCCGGCCTCTTCTGGGGGGCGATAATGGGTGTGGTATCCCTTATACCCTTCGTGGGTACGGCCCTCGTCTGGATACCGGCGGTCCTCTACCTCTTTATCGCGGGCAGCACCGGAAGCGCGATCTTTTTGCTGGCCTGGAGCGTCCTTCTCGTCGGCTCGATAGACAATTTCATAAGACCCTACCTGATTCGCGGAGGCGGCGGGCTCTCGCCCTTCTACGTCTTCCTCGCGGTGATAGGCGGCTTAGAGTACTTCGGCCTGCCGGGAATCCTTTACGGCCCCCTCATCCTCAGCTTCACCGCCGCTATCCTTCATCTGTACAAGGAAGAGTTCCCGACGGTGCCTCACACGATTCCGTAAGACCCCGGCTTTCTCTTTCGGCGAAATCTATGTGTCGTTCCGGTAAAAAAACCGGAGCGGCATTTTTTTGTCGTTGACTTACGCATAACTTACGCATATAGTCCAGGCATGGAAACGAAACGGATAACCCCGAAACAGAAAAACCTCCTCGACTACATCGGTGAGTTCATGGCGAGGCGCGGCTACGCTCCCTCGCAGCGGGAGATCGCCGACAGGTTCGGCTTCAAGTCGCTCGGCACCGTACAGAATTACCTCGTGAGGCTCGAACGGCAGGGGCTTTTAAAGCGCCCCTGGAACGCGAAGAGGGCGATCGAGCCGGTGGGGTTCGAGCAGGCGGCGCTGGAATTGCCGCTGCTCGGTTTCGTCGCGGCCGGAAGGCCCATCGAAGCCATATCTAATCCCGACTCGGTCGAGGTTCCGCCTACGATGATCGGAGCGGGAGAGAATTTCGTCCTCCGGGTAAAGGGCGACTCGATGGTAGGCGACGGGATAATGGACGGCGATCTCGTCGTCGTCGCCCGAAAGAGCGACGCGGCAAATGGTAAGACGGTCGTCGCTCTCGTGGACGGCGAGGCGACGGTCAAACATTACTACAAGCTGGGCCAGAAGATTGAGCTTCGCTCCGCTAACCCCTTCGTACCCACCATCGAAGTCGGCCCCGAGAGGGACTTTAGGATAGAGGGAATCGTCATAGGCGTTATCAGGCACTGCCGCTGAGGCCCAGGAGATAAGTCATGAAAGTCGTAATCGTCTATCAGAGAAAAAAGAGAGTCGCCAAAACGGAAAAAGGTTCGGTTCTTTGCAGTTTCCTGAAATTTCTTCTCTGCGTCACCGGGGTGATGGCGGGGTTCGTCTTTAGCGCCCACCTGTGGGCCGGCGGGTTCGGACTCGATCCGATGCGCATCATCGGGGACTCCGCCTGGCTGCTTCTTCTGACAGCCGTAGCCTACGCCCTTCTTCTGCTCGGTTTTTCAGCCGCCGCAAAGCCGAGGCGGGCAAGGCCCGCCGTCGCGGATTTCGCCGGAGTTGTGGCCTTCCTCCTCTCCTTCGGTTTCGGAGTGGCGGGGATTCGAGCCGCCCTCTGGGTAGCCGCCTGAGTGAGGAAAGGCCGTAAGGCCGCAGCCTGTTATAGTGATAAAACCTGAACCAGCTACGCGGTGAAAACGCTCTCCGGGGGGGCGTCCTTTTTTGCTGCCTGGTATTCCTTCCATTGGTGTTGCCCGTCTTCTTTCTATCTGATAGGTTAACCGTAGTTACCCGGCGCATCCTTTCCGCCCCCGGCTTCGTCATGTCCTCGCTCAAGGTTCGCCGTAGCGCTGCTACTGCCTCACCTTTCGCTGTGGGATTCCTCGCCTGGAACGGAAAGCCGCGCCGGTGAATTCTGAACCCTGCATCTTGGTTTGCGCAGCCTGTGGGCAAAGGGCGACGTTTTTTCAGCTGATGAAGAAGAGGATGCGTTAACTGGTCGTTGCGAATCTCCTCTCGCTTGGCGTCTCTTTGAATCCGGGGCTCTCGCGACGTTTTTAAAAGCCTCTCGATGAAGAAATCCCTTCGTGACGAACCTTTAAAAACCATTGGGGCAATGAGAAGATTTTGATGGGAAAAATATGAGGGGCGAACGGGAAGATCTGGCGCCGTACGCGGCCAGAAGCGCCGAAAGCCGGGGAAGGGAGCACGGCGAGGAACTCAAGGACGGCCGCCCCGCTTTCGAGCGGGACCGCGACCGGGTAATCCATTCGGCGGCTTTTCGCAGGCTCGAGTACAAGACGCAGGTCTTCGTCAACCACGAGGGAGACTACTACCGTACGCGCCTCACCCACAGCCTGGAGGTCGCCCAGATAGCCCGCGGGCTCGCCAGAAGGCTGGGCCTCAACGAGGAGCTGACCGAGGCGCTTGCGCTCGCCCACGATCTCGGCCATACCCCTTTCGGACATACCGGCGAAGAGGTTCTTAACCGCCTCATGGCCGAAAACGGCGGCTTCGAGCACAACCTCCAGGGGCTTCGGGTCGTCACCCTGCTGGAAAAGAGACACCCCTCCTTTCCTGGCCTGAATCTCACCTTCGAGGTCCGCGAGGGGATAGTCAAGCACTCATCGAGCTGGGACAAGCCCGACTTCATCTCGCTAACGCAGTACGAGCCTTCCCTTCAGCCGACCCTCGAAGCCCAGCTTATCGACCTCGCCGACGAGATAGCGTACAATAACCACGACATAGACGACGGCCTCGAAGCGGGCTACGTCTCCCTCGGCGAACTCATGGAGATAAGACTCTGGAGGGAAACTTGGGAAGAGGTTTTGGCGAGGATGACGGGGATAGCCGGGCGCGAGGCGGTTAGCCAGACTATAAGCCGCCTCATCGGGACGATGATGCAAGACCTCGTGGAGGAGACCGAAAGGGCCCTCTCCGGCTCCGGGGTAAAAGACCTTGATGACGTAAGGAATTGCGGAGCGAGGCTGGTCAGGAGGTCTCCCGCGATGGAAGAGAAGAACCGCGAGCTTAAAAAATTCCTGATGGAAAAACTTTACCGCCACCCCAAGGTCGAGACGATGCGTTTCAAGGCGGAGCGCTTTTTGACCGACCTCTTTAACGCCTACGCCCAAAATCCCGGGCTTTTGCACCTTTCGCTCCGCGAGAGGGCGAAGGAAGAGGGGCTTTTCCGGGTGGTGTGCGACGCCGTGGCTTCCATGACCGACCGCCAGTGCATCGACGAGTACAGAAGACTCTTCGATCCCTACCAAAAAGTCTGAGATGGCCGAGAAAATATCCTACCGGCTTCAGTATTTGCTCCTTCGGTTCATGCGGGCGCTCGTTCTCGCGCTGCCGGAGGGGGGGCGGGCTTCCCTCGGGAAATTCCTCGGCGCTTTCGCGGGGTTCGCGCTCCCCTCGCGGCGAAGGCTAATCCTCGAAAACATTAAATACGCCATGCCCGAGGTTGGGGAGGAGGAAGCCCGTTCGATAATGAAGGAATCCCTCCGGAATCTCGGGCGGGTCGCGGTCGAGATTCTTGCCGTCCCCTCACTTGACCGCGACAAGATGGAAAAGCTCGTCCGTTACGAGGGCGAGGAGATACTTAAAGAGGCGCTTGCGGGAGGGAAGGGAGTCCTTTTGCTTACCAGCCATCAGGGCAACTGGGAATACTCCAGTCTCGCTCTGGCGGCGCGCGGCTACAAGTTGAACGTGGTCGGAAAACGAATAAAAAATCCAAAGATAGACGACTTAATAACCGCGACCAGGGAGCACTTCGGCACGAAGTTCATCCACCACAGGAATGCCCTTCGGCCGGTGCTGCGCGCTCTTTCCGCGGGGGAGATAGCGGGATTCCTGCTCGACCAGCGGGCTCAGGCCAAGGAGGGAATCCTGAGCGAGTTTTTCGGCCGCCCCGTCTCCACCAACCCCGGCCTCGCACTAATCGCCCTCCGCAGCGGCGCGCCGGTCGTCTTTTGCTGGAGCGAGAGGGTGAAAGACGGCTTCGTGGTCCACTTCGACGGGGTGATAAAACCTCCGGAGGAGGGGAGCAGGGAAGAACTGGTAAGGAGCTTCACAATGGAGTTCGACCGGTGGATGGAGCGGGCGATACGCAGGAGGCCCGGACAGTGGTTCTGGGTTCACCGGCGGTTCAGGGTCCCCAAGAGGATGGCCCGGTGAGAAATGCTGTCTTTCTTGACCGCGACGGCACGATAAACAGGGAGGTCAACTACCTTTCGACGGCCGGCAAGCTGAAGGTCTTCAAAAGTTCCGTCGAGGGGCTTCGCCTGCTCAAGGAGGAGGGATACCTCCTCGTCGTAATAACCAACCAGTCCGGCGTGGCGAGGGGAATGTTCGACGAAAAGACGGTCGATACGCTTAACGCCGAACTGAACCGCAGGGTCGGCTTTCTTATCGACGCTTTCGTCTGCTGCACTCACCACCCTGATTTCACCGGAACCTGCGACTGCCGCAAGCCTTCTCCCGGAATGCTCCTTTCCGCCGCTAAAACCCACGGTATCGACCTTAAACGGTCCTGGATGGTGGGCGACAAGGTTTCCGACATAGAGGCGGGGGTCAGGGCGGGGTGTAAAACCGCCCTCGTCCTCACCGGCTACGGGCGCAAAGAGCGCGAAAAACTCGCGGCAAAGAAAATAATTCCCGACATTATCGCCGGAAACCTTGCCTCTTTCGCCCGCAAGGTTAAAATGGGCTGGCCGGGGACAACGTAAGGAAAGCTGAACTCACATGGCGTTAAAAAAAGAACTTCTCGAAATAATTGTCTGCCCCAGATGCAAGGGAGCCCTCATCTACCGCGAGGAACTTGACGCGCTCGATTGCCCCGAGTGCTCACTTCGCTACCCGGTCGAAGAGGGGATACCCGTCCTCATCGCCGACAAGGCAAAGCCGATCGAAGGCGACTGATGGCAAGGCCGATAACCGCGACGATTATCACCCTGAACGAAGAGCAAAACGTAGAGGCCGTCGTGGCTTCGGCGCTACGGGTCTGCGACGAGGTTATCGTCGTCGATTCCTGCTCGACCGACCGCACCGTAGAGCTTGCGGAAAAAGCGGGGGCCAGGGTGCTGGTTCAGCCCTACCTCGGCGACGGCCCCCAGAAGAATTACGGCGTTCCCTTCGCCAAAAACGACTGGATCTTCAGCATCGACGCCGACGAGCGCTTCGAGGACGAGGCGGTTGCCGCAATCATGGCCCTCGACCTCGAAAAAGCCCCCTTCGATTCCTACGCCGTGAGAAGAAAGACCTTTATCGGCGACAAGTGGATAAAGACCTGGTACCCCGACTACGTGACCCGCCTCTACGACAGGAGAAAGTGCGCCTACACCAACGTAATCGGCCACGCCTCGGTGGTCGGCGGAAGGAACAAAAAACTCAGGGCGGACCTGCTGCACTACTCCTACGCCGACCTTCGCGACCTCATAAAGAGAATCGACAAATTCGCGGCGAGGGGGGCGAAGCAGCTGCTGGAGAAGGGCGGGATGATAGGCGTTTTCGCCCCGGTGGCCCACGGCTTCGGGCGGTTCTTCAAGCAGCTCGTCCTTCGCAGGGGTTACGTTGACGGCTTTTACGGCCTTACCGTCGCGGTGGTCTCGGGCTTCGGAGCCTACATGAAATACGCGCTGGCCCTGGAACAGCAGAGAAGTACAAAGAATCGCTGAAATAGTTTGCCGGAGTCGCGGGTTTGTAAACATAAAAGTGTCTTGAATATTAAAAGGGGGCCGAAGGATGCGAAAGGGAATAATCCTCGCCGGGGGAGCGGGGACGAGGCTGTATCCGCTGACGCTGACCGCAAGCAAGCAGTTGCAGCGCGTCTTCGACAAGCCGATGATCTACTACCCGCTGACCACCCTCATGTTCGCGGGAATAAGGGATATCTGCGTCATCTCCACCCCGGAGGACCTGCCGCGCTTCGAGGCGCTTATGGGAGACGGCAAGAGGTGGGGGATAACCCTTTGCTACAGGGAGCAGCCGGAGCCGAAGGGGATTGCGGAGGCTTTCCTTATCGCCGAGGACTTTATCGCGGGCGAGCCCGTTACCCTCATCCTGGGCGACAACATCTTTTACGGCAGTTACGAGTTCGACAAAATATTCCCCTTTTTCGAGGAGGGGGCGCATATCTTCGCCTACCGCGTCAAGGATCACCGGCGCTACGGCATCGTCGAATTCGACGGCGAGGGCAATGTCGTCTCCATCGAGGAAAAGCCCGACGAGCCGAAAAGTTCCTGGGCTGTGCCCGGCCTTTACCTCTACGGCCCCGAAGTCGTTGAAATCTGCCGGAACCTTCTGCCGGGTGTCCGCGGCGAGCTTGAGATAACCGACGTCAACAAAGAGTATCTGAAAAGGGGGCGGCTCAGGGCTTCGATAATGGGCAGGGGCACCGCCTGGCTCGACACCGGGACGGCCACCAGCCTCCACGAGGCCAGCACCTTCGTCCAGATAATCGAATCCAGACAAGGGCTGAAGATCGGCTGCCCGGAAGAACTGGCGCTTCGCAAGGGATTCATCGGCTTCGAGGAGTACGCCGCTCTCGTGGCGACCTTGCCGGACTGCGAGTACGCAGACTATCTCAGGGAAATCCAGAGGGAATTCAAGGACAGGAAGAAACTTTGGCCCCCCACGAGATGAAAAATATCCTCGTGACGGGCGGCGCGGGGTTCATCGGCTCCAACTTTGTCCGTCTGGTCCTCGAAAGACGCCCCGAAGCGAGGGTGGTGAACCTCGATCTGCTCACCTACGCCGGAAACCCCGAAAACCTCGCGGGTCTTGAAAACACCGGAAGGTACGAGTTCGTCAGGGGAGACATCTGCGACGGGGGGCTCGCCCTTGAGCTTATGCAAACGCGCAAGATCGACACGCTGATAAATTTTGCCGCCGAGAGCCACGTGGACCGCTCCATCCTCTCCGGCTCCGATTTCGTCAGGACCAATACCCTCGGCGCGCAGACCCTTCTGGAGGCCGCCTCGAAGGCGGGCCAGGTCAGATTCGTGCAGGTCTCCACCGACGAGGTTTACGGCTCGCTGGGGGAGCGAGGGCGCTTCACCGAGGAGTCCCCTCTCGCCCCGAACAGCCCCTACTCCGCCTCCAAGGCGGCCGCCGACCTCCTTTGCAGGGCTTACGGCCGGACCTTCGGCGTTCCGGTGATAATAACCCGCTGCTCGAACAACTACGGCCCCTTCCAGTTTCCGGAAAAGCTTATACCCTTGATGATAATAAAAGCCCTTGGCGGCGAGAAACTTCCCGTCTACGGCGACGGTATGCACGTCCGCGACTGGATACACGTAGAGGACCACTGCGCAGGGCTGCTTCTAGCCGCCGAGAGGGGAATCCCCGGCGAGGCCTACAATATGGGGGGCGAAGCGGAAACGACGAACGTCGTTATCGTAAAGAGCATACTGAAACTCCTCGGAAAGCCCGAGACGCTTATCAGCTACGTAAAGGACCGCCCCGGCCATGACCGGCGCTACGCCATCGACTCCGGGAAAGCCAAAAGGGAATTGGGGTTCGTGCCGATAAAGGACTTTGAAACCGGCCTTCGCGAGACGGTTCAGTGGTATCTTGCGAACGAAAGGTGGTGGCGGCGCGTCATGAGCCGCGAATACATGGACTACTGCGAGAGAAATTACTCGGGAAGACTCGAAAGGTAAAGGCCATGCGAAGCGTCTTCATACACGAAAAGGCGATTGTGGAGGAGGGAGCGCAACTGGGCGAGGGAACGAGGGTCTGGGCTTTCGCCCACATCCTTCCCGGCGCGGTCGTCGGCGCCGGCTGCAACATCTGCGACCACACCTTCATCGAAAACGACGTGAGGGTGGGAGACAGGGTGACGGTCAAGAGCGGGGTCTTCATCTGGGACGGGGTCCGCATAGGGGACGACGTTTTTATCGGGCCGAACGTCACCTTCACCAACGAAAAATACCCCGGAAGACAAAATCGCCCTGAAAAGTACGTCGAAACCGTCGTCGAGGCCCAGGCCTCTGTGGGCGCGAACGCCACCATCCTCCCCGGCCTCACGATCGGAAGAAAGGCGATGGTCGGCGCGGGCGCGGTGGTCACCCGCAACGTGCCTCCCTACGCCATAGTCGTGGGCAGCCCCGCCTGCATCGTCGGCTGGGTGGACAAAGAAGAGGAGACCTGCGAGCCCGAAGACCAGCTTTCGGTTATGAAGATGCGCCCCAGAGTGGTGCAAAATGAGCTTAAAACCGTAAACGACAAGCGGGGCGCTCTGGTCGAGCTGGATTTCGAGCAGGGACTGCCCTTCGTTCCCAAGCGACTTTTTTACATCTTCGGCGTGCCCTCCGGCGTCGGCAGGGGAGGCCACGCCCACAAGGAATGCCACCAGTTCCTTGTCTGCCTCAAGGGGTCGGTCACCCTTCACACCGACGACGGCTCGACGCGAAGGGAATACGTGCTCGACAAGCCCAACACGGGCCTCTACCTTCCTCCGCCGACCTGGGGGAGGCTGACGAACTTCTCCGCCGACGCTGTCCTCATGGTGCTGGCCTCCCACCCTTACGACGCGGGCGACTACATCCGGGACCAGCTCGAGTTTCTGGAATACGTCAAGGCGTTTTGACGAATGGGGATTCCCTTTCTCGACCTGAAACGGGGCTACGCGGAGCTTAAGGATGACCTCGACCTCGCGTACCGCAGGGTGATGGAGTCCGGCAATTACATCCTCGGGCGCGAAACGGAGAGCTTCGAGAAGAAATTCGCGAATTACTGCGGAGCCGATCATTGTGTCGGTGTAGCCTGCGGCCTCGACGGACTCCACCTGATACTCCGGGGCTATGGAATCGGCCCCGGCGACGAGGTAATCGTACCCTCCAACACCTATATCGCCACCTGGCTGGCAGTTTCCCACGCCGGAGCGGTTCCCGTTCCCGTCGAGCCCGACTCGAAGACCAGGAACATAGACCCCGAACGTATCGAAGCCGCGATAACCCGGAATACGAAGGCGATAATGGCCGTCCACCTCTACGGAACCCCCGCCGACATGGCGCCAGTGATGGAGATCGCCCAAAGGCGCGGCCTCAGGGTGATAGAGGACAACGCGCAGGCGCAGGGGGCGCTCTACCGGGGCAGGCGCACCGGCTCTCTCGGCCACGCCGCGGCCACCAGCTTCTACCCCGGAAAGAACCTCGGCTGTTATGGCGACGGCGGGGCGGTGACGACAAACGACCCGGAGCTGGCCGAGAAAATCCGGGTGCTCAGGAACTACGGATCGAGGGTGAAGTACGAAAACGAGATGGCGGGGTACAATTCGCGCCTCGACGAGCTTCAGGCAGCCCTCCTGTCCGAAAAACTCCCGCTCCTCGACGAATGGAACAAGAGGCGGAGGAAGATAGCGTCGCTCTACCTGAAGGAGCTTTCAAATATCCCCTCATTGGCGCTTCCTACCGTTCCCGAAGGGTGCGAGCCGGTCTGGCACCTCTTTGTAGTGGAGAGCCCCCGGAGAGAAGAGCTTCAAAAGAAGCTGGAGGGGAAGGGAATCGGGACGCTGATACACTACCCGGTACCGCCGCACCGGAGCGGGGCCTACGCGAAAATGGGTTTCGGGGAAGGAAGTTTCCCTGTGGCGGAAAAGCTGGCCGGAACGGTTCTCAGCCTCCCGATGGGGCCTCACATGACGGAGGGCGAAGCGCTGGAAGTCGTGGAGGGGGTTGTTTTGGCTTTGAGGGAAAGCGAAAAAGCCTTATAAGGGCGGAAATAATAAGAATTCAGGGGGGAAACGTATGAATCCAAAGAACAGACCGCCCCTGAGCCGCTTTACCGGCGCGGATTTTATCGTCCCGCATCTCTCAGGGACCGCGAACGCGCACGGGCGGAAGGTAAAAGGTTATTCCCTGATAAGGTTTGTTGAGGCGCAATGATGAATTCGTTGGCAAAAAATGCCGGAAGTTCTCATGTGATTGTTTTTTCATACAATCGGGCAATGCAATTGGACAGCGTATTGTCTTCAATTGAAAAATTTCTGGTTTGCAGACCTTTGAAAATAAGTGTGGTCTGGCACGCCGACGGACCGCATGTCGAAGGATATCAAGAGCTGATAAAGACATGGAAAGCTAAAGGCGTTAATTTTTACGAGAGATCCGGGCGTGCCGGGTTGGGTTTTCAACTTGCAAGAATCTTTATTCCCAAAACACGAAATTTTAAAACCTTTTTCAAACGCTCTCATATAAGAAAAGCAGACAATTTCCAGCCATTATTGCTTGAAATACTTAAAAGCGACGAAAGTGAATTCTTATCGTTCAATACGGATGACTGTGTTTTCATAGGCGAGGAAGCTTTTCCCGAAAGAGCGATGAATCACATAAGAAAAACCCCTGACAATGCGTCTTACCGCATGTTTCTAGGTAGCAACCTTGATGACTGTCCAAAGGATATCGGAACAAGCGACGGCCTGATGTTCTGGAATTATTTTAAAGACAGAAGCGAATATTCCTGGACCTATCCTTTCGCCATCGACGGAACGTTTTACGACCGGAAGTCTTTGGTAAAGCTCATAGACAAGATATTGGTTCATAATCCCATAACTCTTGAAATGTATCTGTCTAAGTACTGTAAAAAATTAAAACTGTACGGAAACGGGTCTTCCCCGGTAATTTCAAAAATGACGATGGTGCCGCTAAACAAGGTTTCCCATATAGTGCCTACGAACAGGCACGGCTGCACCGATGTGCTGCAATTGAACAAATATTATCTCGACGGCTACAGGCTGGAATTAAATATTCCATATTCTTTGAATAAAATCGTATATTTGCCGGACAGCGTAACCATCGCCAGGGGCGATGACAGGATTTCACTGTCCGTCGTAGCGTAGTTTTCCCGATTTTAAGGCATTTCAAGAATCCCGGAGATAAAAAATGGCAGTTTTCAAGTACGCCAGCAGGGAAGTAAGCCGGCGCTCGGCGCAGATAATGGTTCCGTACATAGTCGAGGTAACGAAAGCCCGTTCCGTAATCGACGTCGGCTGCGGCCTGGGGTCGTGGCTTCTGGCCTACCTGGAGAACGGCCTCGACATAAAAGGTTTGGACAATTGTCACGTCCTTACGGAAGATACCCTCGTCGACAAGGCCGTCGTTCAGGTTGTTAACTTTGAAAAGGGGTATCCGAAACTTGAGAAGGCGGACCTGGTAAACTGTCTGGAAGTGGCCGAGCACATAGACCCTTCGGCGGCCGACGGTTTTCTCGATTTTCTTGTCGGCCTTTCGGATGTGATTGTGTTTTCCGCGGCTTTTCCGGGGCAGGGGGGCTTCGAGCATAAAAACGAGCAATATCCGCAGTACTGGCGGGACCGTTTCGCCGCCAGGGGCTACGTGTTCCTCGACGCTTTCCGGCCCGTGTTCTGGCAAAACAGCGAAATAGCCCTCTGGTACAGGCAGAATATGTTTCTTGTCGTGAAAAAGGAGATCGCCTCCCGGTTCGCGATTCCCGTGTGGGACGGCAATGTCTACATATTGCCGGAAATGTACGAAGCGAAGATCAGGAAAATCGAAGAGCTCAAAGGAAAAAGGCTGTCAAGGAAACTGAAAAAAGTTTTCGGGTTTTTCAGGTAAACCGCCATGCCAATGGTGTCGGTTATCATGTCGCAGTACAATGGCGGGCTGTTTCTGCAAGGCGCCGTTGAAAGCATTCTTGCTCAGACTTACAGCGACTTTGAATTTATTATCCTCGACGACGCTTCCACCGACGGAAGCCTTGGCGTCCTTAAAGAGTACGCCGGGCTGGACAAACGGATAAAGCTCATAGAGAATCCGGAGAATCAGGGGCTTACGAAAAACCTGAATTGCGGCATAAGGGCCGCGGAGGGGAAGTACATAGCCCGGATCGACGCAGACGACGTAGCCCATCCCGAACGTTTTGCGCGGCAGCTGGAGCTTTTGGAGAATAACAGGTCCATTGACGTGTGCGGTTCGTGGATACGGCGCATGGGCGATAGGGCTGGAACCGGCAAACACCCTGTAGACGACCGCCGGATAAAGGCGAATCTTTTTTTAAGCAGCTCATTGTTCCACCCGACCGTGATGATGAGGAAATCATTCCTCGACAGCCGCGATATTTCGTACGCCGAGGAATTCAAGAAGGCTCAGGACTACGATCTTTGGGTTCGCATGGCCGAGGCGGGGGCGGTTTTTCACAACATACCGGAGGCGCTGGTTTTTTACCGCTTCCACCCCGGTTCGGTCACCAGTAAGTCTGGAGGCGAGCAGGCCTCTTTCGCGGACAGGGTGAGATTCCGGCAGCTTGCCCGCCTTATCGGCGAACCTTCCGGAGAAGAAAAAGCCCTTCACCTGACGCTGGTTCACGCCAGCCGTCGGCAGGAAAGCCTGACGGACGCCGGAACCATGAGAAAGCTGGCATCCTGGGTAAGGCGGCTTGCCGAGTCTAACGACGCCTCCCGCCTGTACGACCCGGACTGTTTCCGCGCTCTTCTTTCCAGAAGATGGGACCGGGCGATGAGGGAGTCCGTAGCCGGGGGTCTTGGCTTCAAGGATGTCTGGGACGTCGGGACGGCCGGAACTATCGGTTTCCCCTTCTGGAGGGGATTGCGCCTGAGATTTTTATCCCTCAAGAGATAGCGGGCCGGTCAGCACAAGGAATCTTCGTTTAATGAAAATTTCCCTCATAGTCACTTCCTACAACCAGCCCGGTTTTCTCAGGAAAGCGCTTCTTTCCGCAAACAGCCAGTCTCTGCGGCCCGATGAGGCGGTAGTGGCCGATGACGGTTCCTCCGCCGATATCGCCGGAATGCTGAGGACCCTGGCTCCTTCGCTGGCTTTTCCCGTCAGATGCGTCACCCACGCAGACAGGGGGTTTCGCGCGGCCAGGACGCGCAACAACGGAGCGAGGATAGCGGGGGGTGATTTTCTTGTCTTCGCCGACCAGGATATCGTCTTCACAAAAAACTACATAAAAACCTTCGTCGACAACGCCCGTGAAAAGGAGTTTCTGGTATCATGGCCGGTGCGGCTCACGAGCGAACAGACGGACCTCGTTACCGACGAAATGATAACGGTCGCCGATTTTTCCGGCCTTATAACCCCGGAGCAGTGGGCCGGAGTCAAAAAGCAGCACCGCAAAGACGCCTTTTACCGGGTGCTGCACAGGCTGCGCCTGCGTCCCATCGGTCCCAAGCTGCGTAGCGGCGTCCTCGCCCTCTTCAAAGAGGATTTCATGGCGGTGAACGGCTTTGACGAGATGTACAAGGGGTGGGGGAACGAGGACGACGACCTGGGCTGGCGGCTCTACAGCTACGGGGCAAAGGGGCGCAACGTGACGACGATCGAGGTTCCCGTGCACCTCTTCCACCCGACGAACAGTGGCGGAACCCGCCCCAACAAAGAATATTACAAAAAGCGCATTGCCGAGATACGAAAGGGGGATTACAGATGCGAATACGGTATGCTAAGCCCACTTGACGACGACCGGCCCGTGGTTCTGAACCTTAACGGCGATTTCAGAAAGCCCGCTTGAAGCATTAATGGCTTTTAAAAATATTCTCATATTCCAGACGGCTTTTCTCGGCGACGTGGTCCTGACCACGCCGCTCTTTCGCGGTGTCAAGAGGCTCTTTCCTTCCTCGCGCCTGACCCTCCTGACGACGCCGGAGGCGCGCCCCCTCGTCGAGGAGGACCCCTTTCTGGACGCCATACTCACCTTCGACAAGAAAAAGAGGGAGGGGTTTAGCGCCGTTCTCGGAAAGATCAGGGGAGGAGGGTTCGACCTTTTGCTCTCCCCCCACCGCAGCCACCGGACTTCGCTGATCGCCATGCTCTCGGGCATTCCGGTCAGGGTGGGGTACGGGCAGGCGGGGTTTTCCTTCGCCTACAACCGCAAGGTGGAGCGGAAGATGGAGCTCCACGAGGCGGACAGGATACTCGGTCTTCTTCGCGGCCTCGGAAAAGAGCCGCTCCCCGAAGACCGAACGCTCTTTTGCGGGTACACCTGCAGGGAAGGCTGCGAGGTTACGGAGCTTCTCGAAGCGGCGGGAGTAAAAGAGGGCGAGAAGCTCGCGGGAATAGCACCCGGCTCGGTCTGGGCCACGAAAAGATGGCTTCCCGGCGGGTTCGCCGAGGTCGGGAGGGAGCTTTTAAAGGCCGGACTTCGCCCCGTGCTGATAGGCGGGCCTGACGACGCACCTCTGGCTGAGAAAATAGCCTTTGAAATAGGCCCGGAGGCGGTCAACGCCGCCGGAAAGACCCGGCTCAAGGCGCTGCCCGCGTGGATGGACCGCTTCGAGGTCTTCATAACGAACGATTCCGCGCCCCTTCACGTTGCGGGCGCGAGATCCACGCCCACGGTCGCCATTTTCGGCGCGACGGTGAGGGAGCTGGGCTTCGGGCCTCTCGGGAAGAACTCCAGGGTCGTCGAAACTTCCCTTTCCTGCCGCCCCTGCGGCCTCCACGGCGGGCGCGAGTGCCCGGAAAAACACTTTCGCTGCATGGCCGATATCTCCCCCCGCGCTGTCATGGACGCCGTGAGGGAGCTTTTGGGAGAAAGATGAGAATTCTTCACGTCGATACGGGAAAAAGCTGGCGGGGAGGGCAGGGGCAGGTGATGAGCCTGCACAGGGAGCTTACGAAGGCTGGGGTCTCCTCCCACCTCGTCTGTTCCGAGTCCGGCGAGCTTTACAGGCGGGCGAAGGGCGAGGGGCTTTCCGTGGAAGAGATGCCCCTGCGCGGCGAGTGGGACATCTTCTCAGCCCGGCGCATAGCTAAACTCCTGAAAACCGGCAATTTCACCCACCTTCACCTCCACAGCTCCCACGCGCAGGGAATCGGCCTTGTCGCGGCGCGGCTGGCGGGGTTCAGGAACGTTATCGTGACCCGCCGGGTGGACTTCGTCCCTAAAAAGCACCTCTTCAACCGCTGGAAATACGGCTCCGGCGTCGCCCGTTTCGTGGCGATAAGCTTGGCCATAAAAGAGATACTTGTGAATTTCGGGGTAAGCCCCGAGAAGATTCGCCTTGTTCACAGCGGGGTGGACCCTGACAAGACCAGGCCCGGCTCCGGAGAGAGTTTCAGGCGCGAACTGGGGCTCGCTCCCGGCGAGCTTCTGGCGGGCAACATCTCCCATCTCGCCGATCACAAGGGGCTCAAATACCTTATCGACGCCGTTCCTCTGGTTCTGGCGAACCATCCGAATACCCGTTTCGTCATCGTGGGTTCCGGCGAGCTTGAGGAAGAGCTGAAGATGCAGGCAAAATCCCTTGGCCTCGGCGGCAAACTCGTCTTCACCGGCTTTCGCAAGGACGTGGACGCCATTATGGACGGACTCGACATCTTCGTCATGTCCTCCCACATGGAGGGGCTCGGCACCATCGTCATGGACGCCCTCGCCTCGAAGACTCCCGTCGTCGTCACCGGTGCGGGAGGCATCCCCGAGATAGTGGAGGACGAAAAGCAGGGCTTCGTGGTCCCGGCGAAAGACCCGAAGGCGCTTGCCGGTGGTATAATCCGCCTTCTGGAGAGCCCCGAGCTTCGCGCGGCTTTCGGCGAGGCGGGGCGAAAGAGGGTTATCGAGAAGTTCAGCGCAAGGGCGATGATGGAAGGAAACCTCAGGGTGTACGAGGAGCTTTTGAAGTGACGGAGCGGAAGATTCTCCTTATCCGCCTCTCGTCGCTCGGCGACACCGTTCTCGCCACCTCGGCGGTGGAGGCGCTTGCGGCCGCATTTCCGGGCGTGAAGGCGGATATTCTCACCAAGCCCGGCTTTACCGAGGTCTTCGCCGGAAACCCCGCCGTGGGCGAGACGATAGCGTGGCCCGAGAATATTTCCGCCGCCGGGACGGCGAAGCTGCTGGCCGGGAAGAACTACGATTTCGTCGTCGATCTCCACGCAAACCTCCGCACCCGCCTCCTTCGCCTCTTCCTGCGCGGGCCGAGGTGGAGCGTCTACCGCAAGGGGGCGGTCAGACGGAGGATAGCCCTTCTCCTCGGCACGGCGAAAAACCTCCGCGAGAGCCACGTCGTGGACAAGTACATCGCCGCGCTGGCCCCGCTGGGCGTCCCTGCAAAGAGAAAACTCCCTCGCCTCTACCCCGGCGAGGACGCGCCCGACGCGGCGGCTGTGACCCTCTGCATGCTCGGGTGGGACGGCAGTTCGAGGATAATGGCGCTCGCCCCCGGAGCCAGGTGGCCGACGAAGGCCTGGCCGGAGGAAAAGTGGACTTCGCTTGCGAAAAAGGCCTCGGAGGGCGGTTTCTTTATCCTCATAGTCGGAGGTGGGGAGGACGAGGAGCCGGGTAAACGGATACTCGCGGCTTCCGGCGCGAAGGGGCTGGTGGCGGCGGGAAAGACCGCCGTTCTCGGGACCTCGGCTCTCCTCGGCCTCAGCTGCGTCCTCGTGACGAACGATTCCTCCCCCCTTCATATCGCCACCGCCTCGGGAACCCCCGTCGTGGCCCTCTTCGGGCCGACGGTGAGAAATTTCGGCTTCTTTCCCCTCGGCGAGCGCGACGAGGTCGTGGAAACCTCGCTCGAATGCAGGCCCTGCTCCCTCCACGGCGCCAGGGACTGCCCCAGGTCGCACTTTCGCTGCATGAGGGAGATAACTCCCGAGGCGGTCTACGAGGCGGCGCTACGGGCAGCGAAGCCCGAAGGTGAGAAGTGAAGCTTCTTCACGTCACCCAGATCCATTGGTACAACGCCGAGGTCCAGTACGCCTACGACCTCGCCGAAGCGCAGGCCAAGCGGGGATGCGAGATACACGTCCTCACGCGGGCAAACTCCCTTTCGGCGCGGGTGGCTGCCGAGCGCGGGTTTCGGGTCATCGGGGAGGACGGCTTCAACGCCAAGGGGCTCGGCTTCTGGAAGGCTTTGCCCGCTTCGGGCCGGTTCAAAGAGCTTCTGAAGCGCGAAAAATACGACGCGGTAATCGTCCACCGCTCGGAAGGACTGCCGTTCATCGCTTACGCCGCGAAATCACTTGGCGTGCCTGTTATCCGGGTTCGAGGGGACATGCGCCCGGTCCGCTCCGACCCACTCAACAGGTTCGTCTACCGTAAGCTCCTTTCGGGGGTGGTCGCCTCGAACGCTTCAATCGAAAAGGACCTCCGGGACAGGCTCGGGGCACTTCCCCGCCTCGTCACCATCCACGGCGGCGTAGACGCGAGAGAGTTCTCGGACGAGGGAAGCAAAGCCGCGATTAGAAGCGAACTTTCCTTTCCCGAAGATACCTTTCTCGTCGGGCTTCTGGGAAGGCTCGGAGATGTCAAGGGCCACGTACACTTCCTCGAAGGAGCCCGCCTCGCCCTGCTGGAGAAGGAAAACCTCGGCTTCGTCCTCCTCGTGAAGAACCTGGCCGAAAACGACGTGATGAAGGCGGTGCGAAAGAAGATTTCCTCCGACCCCTCCCTGGAAAGGGCGGTGAGGATAACCGGCAGAAGGCCGGATCTGCCCGCCGTCCTTCGCTCTTTCGACCTCGGCGTCGTGGCCTCCACCGGCAGCGAGGCCAACTGCAGGGTAGGGCTCGAGTGGATGGCGTGCGGGGTTCCCCTTTTGGCGACGAGGATCGGCGTTTTGCCGGACCTTGTGGAGGAGGGGGTCAACGGGTTGCTGGTTCCCCCCGCCGATCCTCCCGCGATGGCGAAAGGGATTCTCGATATGGTGAAAGCTCCCGAGAGAAGGTCGCGCATGGGACGGGAGGCGAGAAGGATAGTCGCCGAACGCTTTACCGTGGAGCGCCTCGCCCTCGAACACGAAAAACTCCTGAAGGATATCCTTTCTGCCGGGCGCTAAAAAATCGTATACTGAACCACTTGCGGACTTCTCCTGACAACAGCCTCCCGGAGCGGATGCCAAGATGGTGGACATAAAAAAGCGGCTGATAAAAAACCTCCCGCACCTGCTGGCTAAAATGAGCGGCAGCAAGGTGGTGGTGATAGGCGATCTGATACTCGACAGGTTCCTGTACGGCACCGTGGATCGCATCTCGCCTGAGGCTCCCGTGCCGGTGGTGGACGTGCGCGAGGAAAAGAACCTCCTCGGCGGAGCGGCCAACGTCGTGAGGAACATCCGCTCGCTGGGCGGCAACGCCTGCCCCGTCGGCGTGGTGGGCTTCGACGTCGCGGCCGACGAGATAGAGCTACTGCTCAAGGGGTCGGGAATCGAGCCCGCCGGCCTCGTCGTGGACCGGCTTAGGCCCACGGCGGTAAAGACCCGCGTCATAGCCCAGCACCAGCAGGTCGTCCGCTTCGACCGCGAGGAAAAAAAGCCGCTTTCGCCCGAAGTCTCCCGCAAGGTGAGGGAGAGCGCCCTCTCGGCCCTTTCCGGGGCCTCGGCGATAATAGTCTCCGACTACGGCAAGGGGGTGGTCCACGCCGAGCTGATGACCGAGGTTATAGCGCTGGCGAAACAGAAGTCGATACCGGTCTGCGTCGATCCGAAGCCGGTAAATATCTCGCTCTACCGGGGCGCAAGCGTGATAACGCCCAACGCGCGCGAGACCGAGGCGATGAGCGGCATCGGGACCGCCACCGACGAAGAGGCCACGGCGGCGGGGAAGGCTCTCATGGAAAAACTCGGGACCGAGTCGATACTGGTCACAAGGGGCGAGAGGGGCATGACCCTGGTGCGAAGGGAAGGGCCGCCCACCCATATACCGACAATGGCCAGGGACGTCTTTGACGTCACCGGCGCGGGAGATACGGCGATCTCGGTCTTCACCCTGGCCTGGGCTGCCGGGGCCGACATCGCCGATGCGGCTTACCTCGCCAATCTCGCCAGCGGCATCGTCGTCGGCAAGCTCGGAACCGCCGTAGTAACGCCGGAGGAGCTTAAAGAAGCCCTTTCCGCCTGTGTCTAGGAAGTTGAAAGCACCTTGAGCGTTCCACAGCCCCCAGCCCCCTGCCTGCTCGTCTTCGGAGTCCTCCTGTCGGGCGGGCTCGGCGAAGATCCCGTGGCCGCGAAGGTTGCGGAGAGCTTTGGAGAGATCGGAGAAGTTAAGGAATTCGCCCCTTTCGGCCACACCGGCTACTACGAGCGCGAGATGGGAGAGGGGATACGCAGGGGGTTCTTCGTTATGAAGGAACTCGTCGACCCCGGAACCCTCGCCGACGTTAAACTTCGTTCCAACGCGCTGGAAACCGAACTTTCCGGAGGGACCCGAAGACGCGCCAACCTCGATCCGGGGCTACTCAACCTCACCCAGTTCGTTTTGGCGACGGGAAAGCCCGCCGGACACCGCATCTACCTCGGCAAAGGCATCTGGGCGGAGATAGAGTATCTTTTCCAGTTCGGGGAGTTCAAATTCCTGGACTGGACCTACCCGGATTACCGCGAACCCGGGATCGTGGAGTTTTTCAACACCCTTCGGGCCGGGTATAAAATCCGGCAGAGAGAGAAAAGATAATGTTGCGGTCAATGACCGGTTACGGGACGGCGGAATCCGTCGTCGCGGGAAGAAAGCTGATCGTCGAGATAAAGACGGTCAACCACCGCTATTTCAATTTCACGGCGAAGCTCCCGCAGAACCTCTCCATCCTTGAAATGAACGTGCAGACCCTCGCCAAGGCCCACCTTTCGCGCGGGCAGGTGAGCGTCTTCGCCTCCTGGGACAGGCGCGGCAGCGGCGGCGCGCTCCCCTCCATCAATATCGAAACCGCAAAGGCCCTCTTCGAGGACCTGAAGAAGGTCCGCAAGGAGCTTTCCATCGGCGGCGACATAGAGATAGCCCATCTCCTCTCCATTCCCGCGCTCTACACGCAGGCGGAGCCTTCCGCCGACCCGGAAGAGCTTTGGGAGGGTGCGAAGCCGGTTTTCGAGAAGGCGCTTCTTGACCTGGACGCCCTCCGGAGGCGCGAGGGAGACGACCTTCTGCGCGACCTCAAGGGGAAGCTCGCGGTAATGACGGAGCTTATGGGGAAAATCGAGGGGCGAAGGTCTTCCATCGTCGCGGAGCAGAAGCTCCGGCTGGAAAAGAGGATAGGGGAGCTTGTCCCCGAGGTGATCTTCGACGCCACGGTCGCCGAGCGCCTCGCCGTGGAGATAGCCCTCTTCGCCGACAGGGTGGACGTGAACGAGGAGCTGGTGAGGCTTCGGAGCCACATCGAAAAGTTCCTCGAAATGCTCTCGCTGGAGGGCGCGGTCGGCAGGAAGATAGATTTCCTCATTCAGGAGATGAACCGCGAGGTCAACACCATCGGCTCCAAGACTCCCGACGCCGATTCCTCCGCGATAGTGGTCGAAATGAAATCCGAGCTGGAAAGAATCCGCGAGCAGGTCCAGAACATAGAATGAGCGATGATATGTCTGACAGATCCCACGCTTCCTTTACCCATCTTCACCTCCACACGGAATACAGCCTGCTGGACGGTGCGATACGCCTTTCGGACCTTTTCAAAAAGGCGAAGGAGTTCCGCTTCCCCTCGCTCGCCATGACCGACCACGGCGCTATGTTCGGCACGGTGGATTTCTACAAGGACGCCCTGAAGGCGGGGATAAAGCCGATTATCGGCTGCGAGGCGTACATCGCGCCGGGAAACATGCGCGACCGCTCCCCCGGCCCCGACGGCGAGCACTATTATCATTTAATTCTGTTGGCCAGAAACGAGAAGGGGTACCGGAACCTCTGCCGTCTCGTGAGCGCCGCCAACCGCCACGGCTTCTACTACAAGCCCCGCATGGACAGAGAGCTTCTGGCCGCCCATTCGGAGGGGCTTATCGCGCTTTCGGCGTGTCTCCAGGGCGAAGTCCCCTTTAACATCCGCAAGGGGAGGATGGAAAAGGCGAAAGAGATAGCCAAAGAGCATCTGAAGATCTTCGGCGAGGGGAATTACTATCTGGAGATGATGGAAAACGGCCTCCCCGAGCAGCGGAAGGTCAACGAAGCGCTGATGGTCCTGAGCAAAGAGATATCGGTTCCGCTCGTCGCCACCAACGACTGCCACTACCTCGAACAGAAGGACGCGCTCAGCCACGAAGTGCTGATGTGCATCCAGACGGGGAAGACCCTCTCCGCGGAAAACCGGATGAGGATGGAGACCGACGCTTTCTACCTGCGCAGCCCCGAGGAGATGGCGGAACTCTTCTCCTACTGCCCCGAGGCGATTGCGAACACGATGGTAATCGCCGACAGGTGCAATCTCGAACTGGATTTCAAGACCACGCACTTCCCGAAGTACAAGCAGGACCGCGAGGAGAGCCTCGACGACACCCTCGACAGGCTCGCGAGGGAAGGGCTCGAAAAGCGCCTCTCCGAGATGAGCTTCGACTCGGAAGAGACCCAAAAAGCCACCGGGGAGCGCTACCGCGAGAGGCTGGAGATAGAGCTTAAAGTCATCCGGGAGATGAAATTTCCCGGCTACTTCCTCATAGTTCAGGATTTCATCAACTGGGCGAAGAACAACTCCGTGCCGGTGGGGCCGGGGCGCGGCTCGGCGGCGGGAAGCCTCGTCGCCTGGGCTCTTCGGATAACCAACATTGACCCGATTCCGTATGACCTTCTCTTCGAGAGGTTCCTGAACCCCGAACGCATATCCCTCCCTGATATAGACGTAGACTTCTGCTTCGAGAACCGCCAGCGGGTGATCGAGTACGTCACCGAGCGCTACGGCGTAGATCAGGTGGCGCAGATAACCACCTTCGGAAAGATGCTCGCCCGCGCGGTCATACGCGACGTGGGAAGGGCGCTAGACATCCCGCTCGCAGAGGTGGACAAGATCGCCAAGCTCGTTCCCGACAGGCTCGGCATCACCCTCGAAGAGGCGGTGAAGGAAGAGCCGAGGATCCGGGAGATGATGGAGGCTGACGCGAGGGTCGCGGAGCTCATGACCCACTCCCTGCGGCTCGAAGGGCTCAACCGCCACGCCTCAACCCACGCGGCGGGAGTCGTCATCTCCAACCGCCCCCTCGTCGATTACCTCCCGGTCTACAACGGAAAAGAGGGTGAAACCGTCACCCAGTTCGCCATGAAGGCGGTGGAGACGATAGGGCTGATCAAGTTCGACTTTCTCGGCCTGAAGACCCTCACCGTCATACAGGGCGCGGTAGACATGATCAACCGCCGCCTCCCAGAGGGCGGCAAGATAGACATCGACAAGATTCCGCTGGAGGACCAGAAGGTTTTCGAGCTTCTCTGCAAGGGGCAGACCACCGGCGTCTTCCAGCTTGAATCCTCCGGCATGAAGGAGCTGATGATCAACCTTCGCCCTTCGGTCTTCGAGGACATAATCGCCCTCGTCGCCCTCTACCGTCCCGGTCCTCTCGGCTCGGGGATGGTGGAGGATTTCATCAAGCGAAAGCACGGCGAGATTCCCACCGTCTACGAGGTGCCCGAGCTCGAACCGATACTGAAAGACTCCTACGGCATCATCCTCTATCAGGAACAGGTCATGAAGGTGGCCCAGGTCCTCGCGAACTACACCCTCGGCGAGGCCGATCTTCTGCGGCGCGCGATGGGCAAGAAGATCGCCGAGGAAATGGAGAAGCAAAAGGAGCGTTTTCTCAGCGGCGCGAGGGAGAACAAAATTCCCGAGGAGAAGGCGAAGAGAATCTTCGACCTGATGGCGGAGTTCGCCAACTACGGCTTCAACAAGTCGCACTCCGCCGCCTACGCGGTGATAACCTGCCAGACGGCGTGGCTCAAGGCCCATTATCCCGTCGAGTTCATGGCCTCCCTGCTCACCAACGACCGCGCCCACTCCGACAAGATAGTAAAAGACTTGGTCGAGTGCAGGGAGATGGGGATAAACGTCCTTCCCCCCGACGTGAACGAATCCGGCCTCTTCTTCGACGTGGCGGGAGACAAGATACGCTTCGGCCTCGCGGCGGTGAAAAACGCCGGCGAGGGAGCGATAGAGGCGGTGCTCGAAGCGCGCCGCAAGGACGGCCCCTTCCTGGGACTGATGGATTTTTGCGAGAGGGTGGACCTTCGGCGGACCAACAGGAAGGTTATCGAGAGCCTTATCCACTGCGGCGCTTTCGATTCCCTCGGCGGCCTCCGTTCACAGTACCTGGCCTATCTCGACATGGCGATGGAGCGCTCCGCCGCCCTTCAGCGCGACAGGGCGCGCGGCCAGACCAATTTCTTCGGTATACTTTCCACGACCCCTGCGAGCGGGGCGGAGCCGGACAAGACCGACCACCTGCCCGACATCCCCGATCTCTCGGCGGCGGACAAGCTGCGCGCCGAAAAGGAGCTGCTCGGCTTTTACGTCTCGGGCCATCCTCTTCGCGAGTGGAGCGACCTGCTGGAGCTGTACACCGACGGCACCATCGCGGCGGTTGCGGAGGCGGGCGCGGATCAGAGCCAGGTCACGGTCGGCGGCGCTATCTCGTCGCTGAAAGAAAAGGTCACCAAGACGGGAAACAGGATGGCGATTGCCACCCTGGAGGACATGGAGGGCGCCATCGAGCTGGTGGTCTTCCCCAAGACCTTCGAGGCGTGCGCAACGCTCCTTCGCTCCGACGCGCCGGTAATCATCCGGGGCAAACTGGAAAAATCCGAGGATTCGGTGAAGGTTATAGCCGACAAGATAGTCCCGCTAAGCGACGCGACGGCGGAAATGACACGCGAGGTGCGCATACGCATGAACGCCGGGATGCACTCCGAGGCTGACATCGAGGCGCTCCACCGGGTGATCGTCTCCGGCGAATTCAAGGGCGACTGCCCCGTCTTCGTGGACGTGGAGTTCCCCGGTAAGGCCCTGGTGGCGCTCAGGCTCCCCAAAAACCTAAGCGTCGCGCCCTCGATGCACTTCAAAAAATCGCTCAAGAACCTTTTCGGGGCCGACGTGGTCTCCTTCAAATAGGCGCGGTAAAAGAAAACTCTATGGAGAGACGGACCTTCTATATTCAGACCTTCGGCTGTCAGATGAACGACCACGACAGCGCCGCGATAGCCTCCATGATGGAGGGCGCGGGGTTCGTCCGGGCCGAGGGACCCTCCGACGCCGGAGTAATACTGGTGAACACCTGCGCCATCCGCGAGAAGGCGGAGCAGAAAGCCTACTCGCAGATAGGGCGCTGGCGGCTCCTCAAAAAAGAACGCCCGGACCTCATCATCGGCGTCGGCGGCTGCATGGCTCAGTCCGAGGGGCAAAAGGTCTTCACCCGTGTCCCCTTCGTCGATTTCGTTTTCGGCACTCAGACCATGCACCAGATACCCGAGATGGTGCAAAAGGTGAGGGAACGCAAGAAAAAGCCTGTATGGATCGGGATGCAGGCCGACGCGGCTTCGATGGAAAAACTCTATGTCCACACTAAAGGCGAGGGGCTCAAGGCTTTCATCACCGTCATGCAGGGGTGCGACAACTACTGCTCCTACTGCATAGTCCCCTTCGTGCGGGGCAGGGAGCTTTCCCGCTCCAGCGCCGGGATAGTGGCCGAGGCCGAAAGGCTCGCCGCGTCCGGCGTCCGCGAGATAACGCTCCTGGGGCAGAACGTCAACTCCTACGGACTCAAAGGTGGAGACGGGGCCGACTTCGCGGAGCTTATAAGGCGCGTCTCGGCGGTCGAAGGGATAAAACGGCTACGTTTCACCACCAGCCACCCCAAGGACCTCACCGACGACCTCATCGCCATCTTCGCCGAGGAGAAAAAGGCGATGCCTCACATACATCTCCCGCTCCAGTCCGGCTCCGACGAGGTGCTAAAAGCGATGAACAGGCGCTACACCTCCGGCCACTACCTCGGGCTCATAGAAAAGCTGAGAGCTGCGAGGCCCGACATAGCGATAACCACCGACCTCATCGTCGGTTTCCCCGGCGAGAGCGTCGAGGATTTTCAGGCGACCCTCGATATCATGCGAAAAGTGGTCTTCGACGGCCTTTTCAGCTTTAAATTCTCCCCGCGCAAGGGAACCAAGGCCTTCGACATGGCCGACACCATCCCCGAAGCGATAAAGGAAGAGCGCCTCGCCGTGCTCCAAGCTCTCCAGCAGGAGCACACCATACTCAAGAACCGCGAGTGCGTCGGGGGAACCTTTGAGGTGCTGGTTGAGGGGCGCTCAAAGGCGGGCGAGGGGCAGCTCACCGGGCGCACCCCGCACAACCGGATCGTGAATTTCGAGGGGCCGGAGGCGCTTGCGGGCAGAGAAGTTCTTGTTAGGGTTACAAGGTCGTGGATTAATTCGATGACGGGGGAGTTGGCGTAGAAGGTAGGGTGGGCTCGGCCCACCAATCTATAGTTTGCGTGGCTTTGCCCCGCGCCCCTGGCCACCTTTGAGAAGGTAGGATGGGCTTTAGCCCATCTGTCTACAGCTTGCGGGCTACCCGCCCGCGCCCGGCACCGCTTCTTTTGACCGCCCAAAAGAAGCGGTGGGAAGAAAAGGCGCGCCCCCTTTGCGCCAAAACGCTCGTTCATCGCTCGGCGAGCGCGCAAATCGCCACGGGCTCATGGCGCGCAAGGTAGTTTTACACTATTTCGGTCGAAAAAGGTGAAGCCATGACGGACAAACCCATCGACATTATCAGAACCTCTTTCGGCAGGGCCTTTCGTCCCGCCGCCGTGGCGGAGGATATCTGCGAGGTTTCCCGCGAGAGGCTCTCGGGGATACTCGAAAGGATAACCCCGGAGGTGACCGGAAGGTTCTCGGGCTGCGGGAGCCCTATTCCGGAGGCTATCGGGGGTTCGCGGATACTGGATCTGGGGTGCGGAACCGGGCGCGACGTTTTTTTGTGCGCCGCCCTCGCCGGTCCGAAGGGGTACGTCATGGGGCTCGATACCGAGCAGGCCGCCCTCGCCGTCGCCCGCAAGGCCATAAACACCATAATGGAGAATTTCGGATTTATTGAGCCCAACGTCGCCTTCCGTCAGGGCAGCATAGACTCCCTGGCCGACGCCGGTCTCTACGACGAGGATTTCGACGTGGTAATCTCTAACCGGGCGCTCGGTCACGTGAGCGACAAGCTAAAAGTTCTTCGGGAGGTCTTCCGGGTGCTGAAGAGCGGCGGAGAGTTCCAGTTCTCCGACGTGTACTGCGACCGGAGGCTACCCAAAGAGGTCGAGAGCGACGAGGAGCTAAAGCGCGAAGAGCTCGGCGGGGCCGTCTACCTCGGAGATTTCCTCCGGTTGGTGCGCTCGGCGGGTTTTCGCGACCCGCGCATAGTGGTGAGCCTCCCCCTTGAAATCACCGACACCTCTCTTTGCGAAAAGCTCTCCGGGGCGACTTTCCGCGCCGTCACCTTCCGCCTCTTCCGCATCCGCTCCCTCGAAGAGGGGGAGGAGGACTACGGGCAGGCCGCAATCTACAAGGGCACGGTGGAGGGCTTCCCGAACCGCTTCGCCCTCGACGAAGAGAACCTCTTCGAGACCGGAAAGGCGCTTCGCATCGGCGGAAACACCGCCAGAATCCTGACCGAATCCCGCTTCGCCCCCCACTTCACCCTCATCGGCGGCCAGTCCCGCCACTTCGGGGCTTTCACCAGAGGTTGATGAGGTTTTTTACACGTCTGCCAATAAAAATGCCCGCTTTCGCGGGCATTTTCAGTTTCAAAGGTTTGGCTATCTCAGTTCGCGTACCACGGGGGCAGGTCGTCGAAGAGGTTGTCGTCTCCCGCCTCCAGCCTTGCGATGATGTCGTTGCCGGTAAAGAGAAGCCAGACGGAGGAGCCGCTGGTTCCGTCGATGAAAATTTCCCCGTCGTAATAAAAGCCGGTAACGGTATCCATCACGACCGGCTCGGCGGTGTCGATGACGACGTAGCCGTAATCGCTGTCGTAGATTCTGCCGTTCAGGGACTGGGTCGCCAGCTCGTTTACGTAGTCGGTATCATCGGTGAAGACGAGGTTGCTGTACGCGAGGGAGTATCCGAGCGAGGTGTCTTCGTAGAGAAGGTTCATAGTAACCATGTCTTTTACGTAGCTTGCGCTCTCGGTGTAGGCGAGCCGAAAGGAGCCGGTGACCTTGACCGGTCCGGCCCAGAAATTGTCGGCGAAGGTGGCGTTGACCGTCCCCTTGGTGGTAGAGCCGGAAACGCTCCACGTTTCCGAGACGTAGACCGTTCCGTAGAGGGGAGGGGCGTCGGCGGAATCGGAGAAGTTGGTGAATTCCACAGTAGCGTTATAGGTGGTGTAGGTCTCGGTGTAGGTGACGAAGGCGCTGCCGGAAAATTCGCCGGGTATTATTTTCGTTGCTCCGGCGGTGCGGACAAGAGACCTGACGTCGCGGGCGAGGCTGCTTACCTTCGCAAGGCCGCGCAGATTTTCCCTGCCGGAGGTCTCGCCGCCCGCGTTCCTGAAAACTATGTAACTGGCGGGATTATCGAAAGAAACGACGTTGTCCGTAAGGGTCTCGGCGTTCGCCGGAGTGAGAACGGCGGGAGTGGTGGCACCGTCGTAACCGGCGGGGATGATCACTCCTCCGCCTCCGTCGCCACTGTCCGTCGCACTGACGCTGCAACCGAAGAGACCGCCGATACCGGCGAGCAGCACAAGGCACATTATGTAAAATCTGATTTTCATAGGCTTCTCCTTCAAGGCTGTTTGCGGCGGCCCTGATTTTCTCACGGGAGCCGGGTCGAAGCAAGCCCCCGCATTCTTGCAATCGGCCTTCGTCGCAGTATGATTTTTGTTATCGTCCGGGGCTGCCCAGGACTTGAACGCAACGGGAGAAAAGCAGTGGAGATAAGGGTCGCCGGATGGGCGGGTTACGGGTTCGCGGTCTCGCTGCTCGCAGTAATTTCTCTCGTTATGGCGGGGCTCGGGACGAGGTGGGGGTTCTGGGACTTTCGCACGGGGTTTTTATTCCTTCGCGCCGCGGTGGTGCTGGGGGTTATCGGAATCCTGCTCTCACTGGTTTCAGCCTTTCCCGCCAAGGGGGTTTTCTTCACCCTGGCCCTTCTGGGCATCCTTATCGGCCTCGTATCGGCTGGCATTCCGTTTAAATGGTACCGCATGGCCAAGAGCGTTCCCGTCATCCACGACATAACCACCGACTGGGAGGACCCTCCCCGCTTCGACGCCATTCTCCCCATAAGGCAAAGCGCGCCGAATACTGCCGAGTACGGGGGCGAGGAGATCGCCGCCCAGCAGAGGAAGGCATACCCCTCCGTAGTTCCGAAAATCCTCGACGACCCGCCCTCGGAGGCTTTCCGCAAGGCTCTGAACGCCGCCATCGGCCTCGGCTGGCAGGTGGTCTCGGCGGACATGACCTCGGGGCGCATCGAGGCCACGGATACAACCCTCTGGTTCGGCTTCAAGGATGACATCATCATACGCATAAGGCCGAACGGCCCCGGCAGCAAAGTGGATGTACGCTCCGTCTCGCGGGTGGGGAAGAGCGACGTGGGCGCCAACGCGAAGCGCATCGAAAAATATCTGGCCCGCCTCGCCCGGGAGTCCTGAAAAAGATGGCGAGGTACGACTACGACATAGGCGTAATCGGCGGCGGGGCGGCGGGGCTGACCGTGGCGGCCGGGGCGGCGCGCTTCGGGGCGAAAGTCCTGCTCGTCGAAAAATCGGAGCGCCTCGGCGGCGACTGCCTCCACACCGGGTGCGTTCCCTCCAAGACCCTCATCAAAACCGCGAAGGTTCTCTCTCTGGCCCGGCGTTCGAGGGAGTTCGGCCTTCCCTGCCTTGAAATTCCCGAAATAGACCTCGGCTCCGTCATGGACAGGGTCCAGAGGGTGATAGACAGGATACAGGCCCACGATTCGCCTGAGCGCTTCTGCGGCCTCGGGGTAAAGGTCCTCTTCGGAAATGCCTCATTTGTTGACGGTCACACGGTGGAGGCCGGAGGCGAGAGGATTTCCGCCCGAAGCTGGGTGCTTTCCACCGGTTCTTCCCCGGCCATCCCTCCTGTCGAGGGGCTTGCGGAGGTTCCCTACTGGACGAACGAGACGGTATTTTCACAGCGGGAGCTGCCGGAAAAACTTATCGTCCTCGGGGGCGGCCCCGTAGGCATCGAACTGGCCCAGTCCTTCCAGCGCCTCGGCTCGATGGTTACGGTCGTCGAGTTTATGGACCAGATTCTGGGGGCCGAGGATTCGGACGTAGCCGGGGTAGTCCGGGAGCGGCTGCTGACGGAGGGAATGGAACTTCTCACCTCGACAAAGGCTGTTCGCGCACAAAAGAGTCTCATGGGCGTGAAACTCACCGTTTCACCCTCCTCCGGCGGTGAGGAGCGCTTTCTCGAAGCCAACGCCCTCCTCGTTGCGACGGGGCGAAAGCCCAACGTCGGAGGGCTGAATCTGGAAGCCGCCGGAGTCGGGTTTTCCGCAAAGGGAGTCCCCGCCGATGCGAGGCTGCGGACGAATATCCCGCACATCTACGCCTGCGGCGACGTAAACGGCGTCTTTCCCTTCACCCACGTCGCGGGCTACGAGGGGGGGATAGCCCTCACCAACTCTGTCCTTCACCTGCCGCGAAAGGCGGATTACGGAAAAATTCCCTGGTGCACCTTTTGCGACCCGGAGGTAGCCAGCGTGGGGCTGAGCGAGAAACGCGCCATAGAGGAGGGGCTGGAGTACCGGGTACTGACCGAGCGCTTCGCTGAAAACGACCGCGCCCTCGCCGAAAGCGAGGCGGAAGGGTTTATCAAGGTGCTGATCACCCCTAGGGGCAAGCTGCTGGGCTGCCAGATTGTGGGCGCGAGCGCCGGGGAACTCATCCACGAGTGGATTCTGGCGGTCAGCGGCGGGGCGAAGCTCTCGACCATCGCCGGAGGCGTCCACGTCTATCCCACCCTCTCCGAGATCTCTAAACGCGCGATGGGGTCGTATTACGCCGAGAAACTCTTCAGCGAGAGGACGAAATCCCTCCTAACCTTCCTCTTCAACCTCAAAGGCAGGGGCTGCGAGTTGCCCGAAGCATGACGAACAAAGGACAGAAGATTCTGGTGCTGGCAGGGGGAGGCCACGCTCATGTCTACATCCTTGCGAGGGCGCTTGAGCTTCAGAAAGCCGGAGTGAGGGTCATACTTGTCTCTCCCGAGGAGTACCAGTATTACTCGGGGATGGGCCCCGGCCTCCTTTCGGGAATCTATCAGCCCGCCCAGACCCGCTTCGACCTTCGCAGTTTGTCTGAAAGGGGCTGCGCCGACTTCATAAAAGGTGCGGTGAAGGCCGTAAATCCCGAGGAAAAGTCGCTCACCCTCGAAGACGGCTCCGGGCTTTCCTACGATATCGTCTCCTTCAACGTCGGCGGCCGCGTGGAGATCGGTAAAATCTCCGGAGCGCGGGAGTTCGCCCGTCCGGTAAAGCCGATAAGCAATCTCTTTAAAGCCCGCAACGAAATTCTGGCTCTTGCCCGCAAAAAACTCAATTTCGCCGTCGTTGGAGGCGGCCCCGCGGGGGTCGAGGTAGCGGGAAACCTCTGGCGGCTCTCGAAGGAAGGCGGGAACGAGGGCTCCATAACCGTAATCGAGGGCGGAGAAAGAATTCTCGGAGCTTTCCCGCAAAAGGCTTCCGAGTACGCGAGAAGCTCCCTTGAAAAGCGCGGGATACGGATAGTCACCGGCGGAAGGGTCAAAGAAATAGGAAAATCCGGGGTATCGCTCGAAACCGGCGAGGTTGTCCCGGCTGATTTCACCTTCCTCGCTACCGGCGTCTCTGTGCCCCCCATCTTCAAGAATTCGGGGCTCTCCGCCGGTTCCTCGGAGGGGCTGGAAATAGACGATTTTCTCAGGCACCCGAAATACCATGAGATTTTCGGGGGAGGGGACTGTGTGACGAATCCCGGCCATCCACTGCCGAAGGTGGGCGTTTACGCGGTGAGGCAGGCGCCGGTACTCTACCGGAACCTCTTCGCCGCGCTGACCGGAGGAGAGTTGACCCGCTTTCGGCCGCAGAAAAAGTACCTTCTGATACTCAATCTCGGCGACGGGACCGGCCTTTTCGTAAGGGGAAATCTTGTCGCCCGGGGGGAATGGGCGCTCTGGCTGAAAAACCGGCTGGACACCTCTTTTATGGCAAAGCACCGGGCTTGACGTACGAAGATTCCTTCGCAAGCGGGAGTTCTATGGTCACTTCCAGGCCGCCTCCCGGAGCGTTGAAGGCTTTCACCCTGCCGTTGTGGAGACTTATGGCTCTTTTCGTTATCGCGAGCCCTATTCCCGCCCCGCCGCTCTGGCGGTCCCGCGCCTCGGCGACCCTGTAGAAGGGCTCGAAGAGGTTTTCAAGGGCGCTTTCCGGCACGCCGGGACCGAAATCCCTCACGGAGACGACCGCCAGACCGGTCTCGCCGCCCTCTTTCCGCCTGAGGCGCACCTCCACCTCGCTGCCCTCTTTCGTGAAACGGACGGCGTTTCGTATTACGTTCTCCACGGCGCTGTGGAGGAGGGTCTGGGAGCCCTCCGCGAAGAGCGGTGAGTCCTCGGCCACCCTGACTCCGCAGCCGCGCCCCTTCGCCTCGAAGTCGGCATCGTCCGAAACCTCCCGCACCAGAAGCTGCAGCGGGACGAGGGCGCGTTCGCCAATCTCGCCCGCTTCGAGCGACGCCAGAGTAAGCAGGTGGCCGATGAGCTCGTTCAGAACCTCCGCCTCCCGCTCTATCCTGTCCAGTGCGAGGGTTGCCTCGCTCCCAGCTTTCGGCCGTGCTATGCCGAGCGCGACGTTGAGTCTGGCCAGCGGCGAGCGAAGCTCGTGGGAGATGTCCCGCAGAAGCCTGCGCTGGGAGGTCAGAAGGGTTTCGATGCGCTCCGCCATCAGGTCGAAATCCCGCCCGAGCTGCGCGGTCTCGTCGAATCTCCCGCCGAGTGAGGGTGCGACGCGCACGGAGAGATTCCCCTTCGCCAGTTCCTGTGTGGCGTGGCGCAGCTTGCGGATGGGGCCGCTGAGGGAGCGGGCGAGAAACCAGGAGACGCCCACGACGATGAGGAAGACCGACAAAAGGCGAAGGCCGAGGCCGTAAGGGTCGGTAAAGCGCTGCCAGTCGGAGGGCGGCTGTAACTCCGCAACCAGCACGTAGTCTTCGTCGAGCGGCAGGGCGATCCAGAGACCGTTTTTGCCCACGTCGATCTCCCTTTGCCCGGTCGCTGCGGCTTTTGCGGCCAGCTTGGCGGCCTTGCGCGGTATCGAAGGGGTGTCGAGGGGATCGATTCCGTTGCGAAAGAGAATGACCGCTCCCGTCCCGCGCCCGATTTTCTCTTCGGCCACGCTCGCCCTCAGCGCCTCCGCGCCGCCCTCCCGGTAGGCGGCGGCAAACTTATTCCCGGCGTTAGTCAGGCGCTCTTCGTGGCGGATGAACTCCGCCCGGTGGGGGTCGGCGGTCAGGGCGAGCACGACCAGAACCCCGCCTATAAGGAGGGTCGCGCCGAGAAAACTCAGGAATATCCGCAAAAAGAGGCTGCGCACGTCAGGTCCTTCGCTCTTCGTTGCCGGAGGCCAGGGCGTAGAGATAGCCGACGCCGCGTATCGTCCGTATCCTCTCGGTTTCGCCCGTACGGTGGCCGAGCTTGCGGCGAAGGCTGCTCATGTGCACGTCTATGGACCGGTCGTAGGGGGAAAGGGTGCGGTCGAGGACCGCGAGCGCCAGCTCGTCGCGGGAGACGATCTGCCCGGAGCGGCGAAGGAGAAATTCCAGCAGGGAAAATTCCAGGGAGGTGAGATTTACCGGGACGCCGCCTCTTCGCGCCACGCGGGCGCCGGGGTCCAGTTCCACGTCTCCGACGACGAGCAGACGTTCGGCGGCGCTCTGACCGGCGGTGAAGGAATTGCCCGCCCGCCTTTGCACCGCGCGGATACGGGCGACAAGCTCGCGGGGGTTGAAGGGCTTGGGGAGGTAGTCGTCCGCGCCGAGCTCAAGCCCGACGATGCGATCGACCTCTTCGCCCCGCGCCGTGAGCATGAGTACCGGCACCTTCGATTTCTCCCTGATACGCCGGAGAACGTCCAGCCCGCTCATCACGGGCAGCATCACGTCCAGAACCACGAGCGAATAACCGCCCGAGAGGGCGAGCTCGACCCCCTTCATGGCGTCGTTGGCGGTATCCACGCGAAACCCCTCCTGACCGAGGTATGTCACGAGAAGTTCGCACAACTCTACGTCGTCGTCGATGACCAGAATCAGGTTTTCTTCCGGATTTCCCATGCTATCAGTGTAGCGGAAAGGAGCTTTTCAGCGTGTAAAGAAGTGTGAAGGTTTTGACTTTAATCAAGCCCCTCGGCTAGCAGCGTTTTCGCCCTTTGGTAGACGTTTTCGGCGGTGAAGCCGTACTTTTTCATCACCACCGCGCCCGGGGCGGAAGCGCCGAAGCGGTTTACTCCGATTATCTCCCCGCCATCGCCGGTGTATTTCTCCCAGCCTTGCGTAACCCCCGCTTCTACCGCCAGCCTCGCCTTGACGGAAGGGGGAAGGACGGTTTCGCGGTAGCCGCGCGGCTGCGCCTCGAAAAGTTCCCAGCTCGGCATAGAGACGAGACGCACCGGAATTTTCTCCTCCCGTAGCCTTTTCCCCGCCTCGACTATTAGCTCGACCTCCGACCCGCTGGCGATGAGAATAAGCTCCGGCTTCCCGTCCGGCGGGTCTGAAAGGACGTAGCCGCCGTAGCGAAGCCCTTCGGCCCCGGCGAACATGCCCCGGTCCAGCGTCGGGACGTTCTGGCGGGTGAGGATTAGCGCGGCCGGGCCACTCGTCTCCAGCGCGACCTTCCACGCCGCCGCCGTCTCGTTGGCGTCGCAGGGGCGTATTACCGTGAGGCCGGGAATAGCCCTAAGGCTCATCAGGTGCTCCACCGGCTGGTGGGTGGGGCCGTCTTCCCCGAGGGCGAGGCTGTCGTGGGTGAAGACGTGGACGACGCGCGCGCCCATGAGAGCGCCGAGGCGCAGGGCCGGGCGCATGAAGTCGGAAAAGGTGAGGAAGGTCGCGCCATAGGGGATGAGGCCGCCGTGCGCGGCCATGCCGTTGAGGATCGCGGCCATCGCGTGCTCGCGTACGCCGAAGTGGAGGTTGCGCCCGGCGTAACCCCAGACCCCGCCGACCGCCCCCTGGAGGTCGCCGACCGCTTTTTCGGGGTTCTGGAAGTCCCCGGCCTCCCTCAGTTCGGTGAAGGTGGAGGGGTTTAGGTCCGCCGAGCCCCCGATGAGGCAGGGCAGCTTCGGCCCGAGCGCCTCAAGAACCTTTCTTGAGGCCACCCTCGTCGCCATGCCCTTGGGGTCGGCGGGAAAGCGCGGAAGAACCTCGTCCAGTCCTTCGGGAAGAGCGCCTTTTATCAACCGGGCGAGTTCCGAGGCGAGCAGGGGATATTCCCTTTCATACTCCGAAAATCTTTCGTTCCAGACGGACTCCGCCTCGCGCCCGAGGTCAAGCGCCAGCCGAAACTGCTCAAGCGCCTCTTCCGGCACGAGAAAGGGAGGCTCTAAGGGCCAGCCTAACCGCTCCTTCGTAAGTTTTACCTCCTCCGCGCCCAGAGGAGCGCCGTGGGCCGAAAAAGTGTCCTGCTTGTTGGGCGAGCCGTAGCCGAGGTGGGTGCGTACGAAGATGATCGAGGGGCGTTCCGTCTCCATTCTCGCCTCGCGCAGGGCGAAGTCGATCTGGACGAGGTCGTTGCCGTCCTCCACGGTCAGCGTCTGCCAGCCGTAGGCGGAAAACCTCTCCCTGGCGCTTTCGGTGAAGGCGAGCTGCGTCGAGGCGGCGAGGGTGACGCGGTTGTCGTCGTAGAGAAGGATGAGCTTGCCGAGCTTGAGGTGACCCGCGAGGGAAGCCGCTTCCGAGGCCACTCCCTCCATCAGGTCGCCGTCGCTGACCAGCGCGTAGGTGTAGTGGTTTATTATGTCGAAGTCCGGCCTGTTGAAGCGGACCGCGAGGTGGGCTTCGGCCACCGCCATGCCGGCGGCGTTGCCGAACCCCTGTCCGAGCGGCCCGGTGGTGGTCTCCACTCCCGGCGTCAGGCCGCGCTCCGGGTGTCCGGGGGTTTTGCTCCCGAACTGGCGGAAATTTTTAATCTCGTCGAGGGAAAGGCCGTAGCCGGTGAGGTGGAGGAGACTGTAGAGGAGCATCGAGCCGTGGCCCGCCGAAAGGACGAACCTGTCGCGGTCGAACCACCCGGGGTTGGCGGGATTGTGCTTTAAAAACCGCGACCAGAGCGCCCAGGCCATCGGCGCGGAGCCTAGTGGAAGGCCGGGGTGGCCGCTACCCGCTTTTTGCACCGCGTCCACGGAAAGGAAGCGGATGGTGTTTATGCAAAGGGTGTCGATATCCACGATCATCGCTGTTCTTCCCCGGAAAGCCTGCCGAAAAGGGCTTCGGCAATGACACGTTCTTCGTCGGTCTTCATTACGCGGACTTTCGCGCGGCTGTCTTTCGCTGAAATGACGGTTTCTCCGGCGGCGTTTTTCGTTTCGTCCAGTTCTATTCCGAGAAAACCGAGACCGGCGCAGACCCGCGAGCGGATTTCGGGGGCGTGGGTTCCGATTCCGCCGGTGAAGACGAGAATGTCCACCCCTCCAAGCGCCGCCGCCAACGCCCCGACGCACTTTTTAGCCTGGTAGCAGAAAAGCTCCACCGCCTCGGCGGCGCGTTCATCTCCCGTCTGACTGACAAGCAGGTCCGCCATATCCGGGCTGGTTTCAGAGACCCCCAGAAGCCCTGCTTCGTGGTTTACGAGGGCGTTGAACCGCTTCGGGGTCATCTTCCCCTCCGCCATGATGAACCACGCGACGCCGGGGTCGAGGTCCCCCGGCCTCGTCCCCATCGGTATCCCTCCGGCGGGGGTGAAACCCATGCTGGTGTCTATGCTTTTGCCGCCGCTCACCGCCGTGAGGCTGGCCCCGTTGCCGAGGTGGGCGATGATAACCCGCCCGTTTGCCGTTTCTTCCCCCTGCCGCGCCAGCTCCTCCATGATAAAGGAGCAGGAGAGGCC
Organism: bacterium; assembly: GCA_004322275.1. Classification (NCBI taxonomy): domain Bacteria; species bacterium. The sequence goes on along the minus strand of SCTA01000013.1, from coordinate 53,049 downwards.
GTGAAAGCCGTATCTTTTAACTCCCATGTCGTAGTAGCGCCTCGGAATGGGCAGAAGTTTCGCCGCCTTCGGCATGGCGCGGTGAAAGGAGGTGTCGAAGCAGGCAAGCTGGAGAATTCCCGGGAGGCGTCGGCCTAACTCCTCCACGAGTTCCAGTTCGGAAGGCATGTGCTCGGGGTCGAAGGGGACTATGCGTCGAAGTCCCGCGAGAAGTTCCCGCGTAATGAACTCCGGGCGGGCGTAGTCCATTCCGTGGACAATCCTGTGGCCGATGGCTTTCAACGTCGAAAAGTCCAGCCGCTCTCCCAGGCGGTCGAGGAGGAGGCCAGCCGCCGCCCGGTGGTTCGGGGCGTCTATTTCCTGAAGCTCCGAAGGCGGAAAAACGAGGCGGGCTCCGGGGAGGCCGATCCGCTCGATTCTGCCTTCGAGAACCCTCCTTACCTCACCGCCCCCCTCGAAGAGCGCGAACTTTATGCTGGAAGAGCCGCCGTTGACGGTCAGTACGCGCGGTTTATCCATGAAACTACTGGGCGTCCGGGGCGGGTTTGCTCTTCAAAAGGAAGATGGAGCAGGGCATCCTTCGGACGAGTTCCTCGTTGGTGCGGCCGAAGAGGAAGTGTTCGAGGCGTCCCTCCTCGTGCGCCGGGAGCAATAGAAGGTCTATCTTCTCCTCCTCGATGACCTTGAGGACCGCTTCGACGGGGTTTTCCCCACGGACAAGAGATTTGATGTTCAGGCCCATCGTCTTGGCCGACGAGATGCAGTCGTCGAGCTCTTCCCTGGCCTTGGACATGAGGCTCTTGAACTCGTTCTCGAAGGAGGTGAAGGGCAGATTCCACCCGGTTACGCTGAAAGGGTCGTGAACGACGCTGACGATGCAAAGGTCTGCGTTGAACTTTTTGGCCAGAGACACGCCGAAGCCGGTAACCATGTTGCACTGCCTGGTCGACCTGTTGACGACGAGTATTTTCTTCACGTTCTGCATGGTTCGCCTTCTCCCTTTATTGAAAGTTTCCTGCGGGCATTAAAGTAAAGTTTAATCCGCCGGAGGGATTAGACAAACCGGAGACGCGAAGTTTGCGCGGGATTCGGAGCGGTTTACTAATGACGCGGAGAGTTGTAGAATAGTCAACAGTTGTTAAACGTCACTTTCGCGAGGGAAAAGATGAAGGCAAGGTTCCAGGCAGCCGGGGTAAGCGGGAGAGTTATCGCCATACTGCTGCTTGTGCTGGCGGTTTCGCTTCTCCATTACCAGACGAAGACGACCCTCCCGCTTCTTCACGACCTTTACCGCCGCCTCTATTATATTCCGGTGGGGCTGGCGGCGGTCTGGTTCGGGAGCAGGGGAGGGCTAAAGGTCTCCTTTCTGGTCGCCGTCCTCTATCTGCCCCACATCATGATGGATTGGCACCACGTCGGCAGGGAGCTGGCGAACCAGCTCATGGAGATAGCCCTCTATTTCGTCTTTTCCGGGCTCATCGGCCACTACGCCGATCAGGAGCGAAAGTTCAGGCAAAGCTGGCAGGAGACAGCCGAAAAACTGGACCGCTCTTACAGGGAGCTTAGAAAACAGGCCGACCAGATTCTGGAGATAGAAGGACAGCTCCGGCGCGCCGACCGCCTTTCGGCTATCGGCCAGCTTTCCGCTTCCCTTACCCACGAGATACGAAACCCTCTCGGCTCGATAAAAGGCACGGCGGAGATACTTAAAGACGACTTCCCTCCCGGCCATCCCAAGGCGGAGTTTCTGGGGATACTCCTTCGTGAGACCGACCGCCTTGACAAGGTTGTCGAGGATTTTCTCGGTTTCGCCAGGAGCAGGCCGGAGAGCGAGGGGAGGGAGCTTCTGGACCTCGGCGAGACAGCTAGACAGACGGTATTGCTCGTCGAGCCGCAGGCCAGAAAAAACAACGCCGGTTTCAGTCTGGACATTGATTCCGGCCTTCTCGTCAGGGGGTCGCCTGTGCAGCTCAAGCAGGTTCTTTTGAACCTCGTGCTCAACGCCTTGCAGGTGTCGCCGCCGGGCGGTTCCGTCACAGTCACCGGCCGCAAAAAGACCGGCAAGGTGAAGGGGCTTGAGTACCGGGAGGTGGAAGGATGGCTCGCCGAGATATCCATCGAGGACGAAGGGCCGGGAATACCGCCCGAACTCCTGCCGAAGATATTCGAGCCCTTCTTCACCACGAAATTCGAGGGAACGGGGCTCGGCCTCGCCATCAGCCTTCGCATCGCCGAAGCTCACGGAGGGACGCTGGAAGCCTTTAACCGGCCCGAGGGCGGCGCGCGCTTTCTTCTGACCCTTCCCCTCGCGGAAGAGGCCGGGGAACCGGAGAGCGCCGGATGACCAGGATACTGGTGGTTGACGACGACGCGAGCCTCCGCAGGGTCCTCGAATACAACTTGGCCGAGGAGGGGTACGAGGTCACCGCCGCCGGAAGCGGGGAGGAGGCCCTTTCGTTCCTCGCAAGGGAAAGGTTCGACCTTGTCGTCACCGATATCAAGATGCCGGGAATGGACGGGATGGATCTTCTGCGCCGCGTGAAGGAAGGTTCCCCGGACACGCAGGTCGTAATGATTACCGCCTTCGGCACCATCGAGATGGCGGTGGAGGCTATGAAGGCGGGGGCTTTCGAGTACGTCACCAAGCCCTTCAACCGCGACGAGCTTAAGCTCACCGTTAAAAAGGCCCTCCGCTACCGGACCCTGGAGACCGAGAACCTCCGCCTAAAAAAGGAAGTTTCGCGAAAATTCGGCTTCGAGAACCTGGTCGGCGATTCCCCGCGCATGCAGGAGGTCTTCCGGCTTGTCGAAAAGGTCGCCGATTCCGACGTTTCGGTTCTCATCACCGGCGAGAGCGGCACGGGCAAGGAGCTCGTCGCCAAGGCGATCCACTACCGGAGCCGCCGTTCGGAAAAACCCTTCGTGGCGATAAACTGCGCCGCGATACCGAGGGAACTTCTCGAAAGCGAGCTTTTCGGTTACAGGAAGGGCGCGTTCACCGGGGCCGTCCGCGACAAGAAGGGAAAGTTCGAGGACGCCGGGGGAGGAACCCTCTTTCTCGACGAAATCGGAGAGCTTCCCGTAGAACTTCAGCCGAAACTGCTCCGCGCCGTTCAGGAGAGGGAGATAACGCCCGTGGGGGGGAACGCCCCGGTCCGCTTCGACGCGCGGATAATCTCGGCCACCAACCGCGACCTTGAGGCGGAAATCGCCAAAGGGCGTTTCCGCGAGGATCTCTATTACCGCCTCGCCGTCGTCCCCGTCCGTCTGCCCTCACTGCGTGAGCGCCCGGAGGACATTCCCCTGCTGGTCAGACATTTTCTGGAAAAACTCGGCGGAGGAGCAAGAATTTCCATCGCGCCCGAGGCGCTGGAGGCGCTGAAAAACCATTACTGGAAAGGCAACGTCCGGGAGCTTGAAAACACCCTCGAAAGGCTTGTGATTCTCCGGGAAAGCGACCGGATTCGCCTCGAAGACCTCCCAGAGGGTATCAGGGACGGTGGAGCCAGGGTTCAGACCGGGGGCAAAGGCGGTTTCACCTTTGTCCTTCCCCCAGGCGGCATAAGCCTCGAAGAGGCGGAAAAGGCGCTGATAATCGAGGCTCTGGAGCGGAACAACTGGAACCAGACGAAAGCGGCCCAGTTCCTTCGCATCCCGAGACACATTCTTCTCTACCGGATGGAGAAGTTCGCTATCTCTAAAAATTGAAGACTATTCTACAGCATTGGGGACTATTCCCCAATTTAGGGCTTCCGGGCTATGCGGCCCTCCGGCCTGAATCTAAAAACCCGCCTGAAACGGCGGGTTTTTTTGTTTTCCGGTTTGTGGCACGAGTCTTGAAGTATGTTTCAGCAAACCCATTCAGAAGGAACCAGACAATGAAACGCATACACCCTCTTTTCCTCTCCGCTCTCTTCGCGCTTCTCTTTGCCTTCGGCGCGGTTTACGTAATCGCCGGAACCGATGTGGGCAAACCCGGCGATTCAACTCCTTCGACATCCGTGAAACGAGCGGTTTTCGAGGTTTCGGGAGTTACCTGCGGCAGTTGCGGATTAAAAATCCGCAGGGCGCTTAAGGGTGTTCCCGGAATAACAGCCGTAGACGTCGATATCGAAAAGAAAACGGTCACCGTTGACTACAAGGAAGGGGAGACGGACCCGAAGGCTCTTGCAGAGGCAATCAGCGGGACTGGTTATCCTGCCCTGCTTCTGGAATCCTCCTCGCCTTCCCCGGCGGGTGTGAAACCCGCCTCGATTAAAAAGAGCGGGTGCGGCGGAGGCTGCTGCGGCTGACCCCGGTTTTATTTTACGGGCGCTTGATAGCCCCGTAATCCGCAGTAAACTTTACGAATAACGGGAACATAAAGCAAACTGCGCTTTTTATTGGAGCCGCCAGATGAACCGGTTTACAAAATTGCTGATGGCCGGAGTGATCGCGCTCGGACTGACCGCCCTGTGCGCGGCGTCGGAGACGGCGGCCGCTACGGAACCCGCCGACGCTCTGGAGAGCAAAATCGTGCGGGGCCCCTCCCTTTCCGACCTCGTCGCCTACGGCTACCTCCACAATCCGATGGTTGCGGCCGCGCGCGAGGAGTGGAAGGGGTCGGTCGAGCAGTACCGCGTCGATACGGCCCACGAGAACCCGGAAATCATGGTGGAAGGGATGTACATGGACGTTCCCTTCACCGCGTCGGCGGCCCCTGACGACTGGAAGGTAGGGATAACGCAGGCGTTGCCTTTCCCCGGCAGGCTTGGGAAGGCGGGGGAGATATCCGAGGCCGGAGCGGGGATTTCGCGGCTCAAACTGGACGTCGCCGTGCGCGACGTTACCGCCGGGCTCCGGGAATCGTATCAGGAGCTTTTGTACCTTGGCGAGGCGAGGCGCATCGCCGGGCTTAACCGCGAGCTTCTCGACCAGCTCGTAAAGGCGGGCGAGACCGCCTTTACGAGCGATAAGGCCGCGCTGGTTGACGTGCTCAAGGCTCAGGCGCAGTCCGGGCAGCTGATGTACGACGCCCTTCTCCTAGGGGAGCTTGAAAGCACCGAAAAGACGCGCATCAACTCTCTCCTCAGCCGTGTTCCCGACGCCCCGATCGGGCCTCTTTCGGACGAGCCGCCGCGCCCCGTCGTCTACAGGGTCGAGGAGATATACCCGCTGGCCGAGGCCAACTACGAAGAGATAAGGATCGCCGGGGCAAACGAGAAAAAGGCCTCGGCGATGCTCGATTTCACCCGCTACATGAACCTCCCCGAATTCAAGGTGGGGCTCTCCTACGGCTTCGAGGACGAAGTAAAGCAGTACGGCATAGAGGCGGGTTTCATGCTGCCCCTCTGGCCGGGCAAAAACGCGGGGCGGCTGGGGGCGGCGAGGGCTGACCTTGAAAAGATGAGGGCGATGAAGCTGGGGCAGGTAAACGAAACGAGGGTGATGGTCCGCGACAACTGGTTTCGCCTCCAGAACTCGGAGCGGCTGATAAAACTCTACCGCGACGACCTCCTGCCGCAGGCGGCGAAGGCTATGGAGACCGCCGAGCTGCGCTTCAGGCAGGGGCAGGGGAGCTTTTCCGACTACGTGGAGGTGCAGAGCGCCTTTTACAACTTCCAGCTCGCCCTCGCCCGCGCAAAGGCCGATTACGGCAAATTCCTGGCGCGCCTCGAAACCCTCGCGGGAACGAGCCTTACGAACAGGGGAACTTCGGAACCTTCCGGTGAAGCGAAGGAGGGCGCGAAGTGAGAACCATATCCTTTTTTGCCGCAGCCGCTTTCACTCTCCTGGCAACCGCCGCTTTCTCCGGTTATTCCGAGCTGGACAAGGAATTTCAGGGGTACGAGCCGCCCGCCCTTCACCGGTCGCAGACGGAGGCGAGACCCGCCCCGGAGACTTCGGCTTCTTCCCGAAGCGGCGAGTTCGAGGCCCAGATCGAAAAGCTTCGCGCGTTGAAAGCGGGGTGGGAAGCGGCTTTGCTGAATCCGCCCCCGGGGGACTCTTTCTACACGCCCTCCGCCGAAGTTCTCAGGGAGCTTTCCCCGGCGGCCTCCGACGCGCATAAAGCCGGGGAGGCGCTGAAAGACGGCTTTACGCTGGAAACCCTCGAAACCCTCGCGCTGCTCCGAAATCCCGGTGTCAAGGCGATGGAGAGGGAACTGAGGGCCGCCATGGAGAGCTACGGGCAGGTTGAGAACCTCGACACCGTTCTTCGCCGCTTCTCCCTCCTCACCGGCAGTCCCATGGCGGGCGTCGGCAACATGGAGAGCCCCGATTCCATAGCCTCGAAGTTTCCCTTCCCCGGCGTCCTCGCCCTGAAGGGGCAGATAGTCACGCAGGAAGTCAAGGCGATGCGCGAAAAGCTTGAAGCCGCGAAGAGAGACGCGATAACCGACGCCAGAAAGGCATACTGGGAGCTTCTCTACACCCAGAGCGCAGTCGAGACGATGGGGCGGATGCTGACCCTGATGGACAACCTCCGGGGCGGGGTGTCGGCGCGGTACGAGACGGGCGAGGCGGGCTTTCTCGACCTTGTCCGTATCGGAATCGAAAAGGAAAAGGTGAAGGAAGAGCTCCGGACGATGGAGGAAGACCGCAAAAACATGGCGGCGATGATACGCGAAGTACTCAGCCTCCCGCCCGAAACCGAAATCGGCTCTCCCGCCGTGAGCGAGCCCGGAAGGGAAGAATTGCCGGAAGCGGACCTTCTCGTCATCGCGAAGGAAAGGCGGCAGGAGCCGAGGGCCATGCGGGCGATGATAGGGAAGATGGAGCGGATGCTGGAGATGACCGAAACGATGGTCTATCCGGGGTTCAGCCTCGGCCTTTCCTCTTACGAGCGAAAAGAGATAGCGGGCGTCGGGCAGGGAGGAATGGGCGGCGGCGAGGGAAGTTTCCCGGAAACCACCACCGCCTCGATGGGCGAAGGGCTCCCGAAGATGCCCTGGTTCGGCAAGGACGAAGCCTATCTGAACGAGATTCGCCAGAGAATCGAGGCGCTCAGGAAGGAACTGGAGATGGAGGAGGCGGGGACCGCCCTTCGCGTCCGCCAGAGCTGGTTTAGCCGCGACAAGGCCCTGCGCGAGGAGGCGCTTTACGAAGGCAGGGTCATGACCCTCTCCCAGAGCGCCCTCGAAGCCGCCACCAGCGGCTACTCGACGGGGAAGGTGATGTTCCTCGACCTCATAGAGTCCTTCAACGGGTGGCTATCGGCCAGCCTCTTAGCGCAGCGGGCGCGCTCCGACCTCGGAATCGCAAGGGCGGAGCTGGAAGCGGCGGTGGGGGTTTCTCCCCTCAGGGGGGATGGAAAATGATCTTTTGGATAAGAGGTTGCCTGGAAATCGGGAGGCTTAAAAACGTCGCTCGCAGCAGTTTTTTGAGGAGTTCACGATATGAATGACGACATCCGGCTCAATGGTCAGGAAAAGGGCTCCAAAAAACTGCTTATAGCCGCGGGGGTCATCATTCTGGCCCTCTCCGGGACCGTTTTTTACCTGTTAATGAAGCCCGCGAAGATGGCGGAAACGCCTCCGCCCGCCGCCGAAGCGCCGAAGGCCGCCCAGGACGATTTCTTCGCCGACGTAGGGGGCTCGAAAACCACAACTCCAGGCCCCGCTCCCAAGGGCGAGCGAAAGATTCTCTTCTACAGAAACCCCATGACGGCGACGATTACCTCCCCGGTTCCCGCAAGGGACGACATGGGCATGGACTACATCCCCGTCTACGCCGACGAGGCCGAGGGCGTTTCGGCGGGCGGGGTCGAGGGGCTCGCGACCATACGTGTCGGCGAGGAGGCGCTAAGCCTCTCCGGCGTCCAGACCGCCGAGGCGGTGAGGGACGAGGTGGCCCGCACCGTGCGCACCGTCGGCATAGTAGTTCCGGACGAGACGCGCATTCGCCGGGTCCAGACCAAGGTGGAGGGGTGGATAGAGAGACTCTACGTAAACGTCACGGGTCAGGCTGTCTCCAGGGGCCAACCCCTCCTCTCCATCTACTCGCCCGAGCTTCTGGCGAGCCAGGAGGAGTTTTTGCGGGCCCGCGAAGCGGCAAGGAAATTCGGTTCCTCCGCGAGCCCCGACGTGAAGAGCCTGGGCGACGAGCTGCTGCGGTCGGCGCGGCGCAGGCTGGAGCTTTACGACGTGCCCAGGGGGTTTATAGACGAACTGGAAAAAACCGGCGTCCCCCAGCGCTCCGTCACCCTCAATTCCCCGGCGGGCGGTTACGTTATCGCCAAAGATGTCTTCGAGGGGCAGAAGGTCGAGCCGGGGATGGAACTCCTCAGCGTAGTAGACCTTTCGCGGGTGTGGATAGAGGCGGATCTCTACGAGTACGAGGCGTCCGCCGTCAAGGTCGGGCAGGAGGCGTCCCTGTCGCTCTCCTTCGATCCCTCGGTGAAGCTCAGGGGCAAGGTGACCTTCGTCAACCCGTTCCTCTCCGCCGACTCGCGAACCTTGAAGGTGCGCTTCGAGTTCCCCAACCCCAAAATCATGCTCAAGCCCCAGATGTACGCCGACGTGACGCTCTCACTCGACACCTCCAGAGGCGTAGTGATACCCGATTCGGCCATAATAGATACCGGCATCCGCAAGGTGGTCTTCGTGGAAACCGGCAAGGGGCTCTTCGAGCCCAGAGAGGTGCGGATCGGCGTTCGGGGCGAGGGCAGGGCCGAGGTGCTGTCGGGCGTGGGCGAAGGCGAGAAGGTCGCGGTTAAGGCGAACTTCCTCCTCGATTCCGAGTCGCGGCTGCGCGCTGCGATAATCAGGATGACCGGCGGAGGGGCGAGATGAACCCCCACTCCGTCGAGCCCGGAAAAGAAACCCTGATCCAGAAGATTATCGGCTTTTGCGCCGTAAACCGGGCTCTCACCCTTATCGGAATCGCGGTTCTCTGCGCGTTTGCCTGGTTTACCCTCAGCCAGATACGGCTGGACGCCCTTCCCGACCTCTCCGACACGCAGGTCATCGTCTACTCGAAGTGGGACCGCTCGCCGGACATCATCGAGGATCAGGTCACCTACCCGATAGTAAGCGCCCTCCTCGGAGCGCCTCACATAAAGGCGATACGCGGCTTTTCGGATTTCGGCTTTTCCTACGTCTACGTAATCTTCGAGGACGGGACCGATATCTACTGGGCGCGCTCGCGGGTGCTTGAATACCTCTCGAAGATACAGTCGCGGTTGCCCGCCGGAATACAGACCGAGCTTGGGCCCGACGCCACCGGCGTGGGCTGGGTCTACCAGTACGCACTTTCCGACAAATCCGGGAAGCATTCGCTGGACCAGCTTCGCTCCTATCAGGACTGGACCCTTCGCTACGCCCTCCAATCGGTCCCCGGCGTCGCGGAGGTGGCCTCAATCGGCGGCTTCCAGAAGCAATACCAGATAACCGTTGACCCGAACCGCCTTGCGGCCTACGGCCTCTCGCTGGACATGGTGATGGAGGCTGTCCGTAAGTCCAACAACGAGGTCGGCGGGAGGCTGATCGAGTTTTCCGGCGCGGAATACATGGTGCGGGCGAGGGGCTACGCGAGAACCCTCCCCGATTTCGAGAAGATAGTGGTGAAGACCGGAGCGGGGGGCGTCCCGGTCCTTGTAAAGGATATCGCCCGCGTGGAGCTCGGCCCCGAGATACGGCGCGGCATCTCCGACCTCGACGGCCTGGGCGACCACGTCGGCGGAATAATCGTGATGCGCCACGGGGAAAATGCCCTCAACGTCATAGAGCGGGTGAAGGCGAAGATGGAGGAGCTCAAGCCCTCTATGCCCGAAGGGGTGGAGTTCGTCACCACCTACGACCGCTCCGACCTGATCGAGCGGGCGCTCGGCACCCTCAAACACGAGCTGGTGCAGGAGATGATAATCGTCTCGCTTGTCATCCTCCTCTTCCTCTGGCACGTACCCTCGGCTATCGTCCCGATACTGACGATACCCATCTCCGTTCTCCTCTCCTTCATCCCCCTTTACTACATGGGAGTGACGGTAAACATCATGAGCCTCGCCGGAATAGCCATTTCGATAGGCGTTCTGGTGGACGGCGCGATAGTGGAGGTGGAGAACGCCTACAACAAGATCTACCACTGGCAGGCCGACGGCAAAAAAGGGGATTTTCACGACGTAAGGCTGGAAGCCCTGAAAGAGGTCGGCCCTTCGGTCTTCTTCTCCCTGCTGGTGATTGCGGTGGCCTTCCTGCCGATCTTCGCGCTGGTCGATCAGGAAGGGAGGCTCTTCAAGCCGCTCGCCTACTCGAAGAACCTCGCGATGGGACTGGCGGCTTTTCTGGCGGTAACGCTCGACCCCGCGCTCCGGATGCTTTTCGCCAGGGTGGAGCCCTTCACTTTCAAGCCCAGGATTCTGGCGAAGATAGCTTCGACCGCTTTCGTCGGCACCTATTACTCGGAGGAGCGCCACCCGATAAGTCGGACGATCTTCAAGATCTACGACCCGGTTTGCCGCTTCGTCCTGCGCTTTCCCAAGGCGGTGATAAGCGCCTCACTGGTTCTCGTCGCGGTATCCGTCTGGTCTTACTTTGGAATACCTTTCCTCGGAGTGAAGCCGCTCGGACAGGAGTTCATGCCTCCCCTGAACGAGGGCACCATCCTCTACATGCCGACGACTCTTCCGGGGCTTTCTGTGGCGCAGGCCGAGGACCTTTTAACAGCGCAGGACAAGGTGCTGAAATCCTTCCCCGAGGTGGAGCGCGTCTTCGGCAAGGCGGGGCGCGCCGACAGTTCCACCGACCCCGCGCCCTTCTCGATGATGGAGACAACCGTCATCTTAAAGCCGCCGGAACAGTGGCGCGGCAAGGAGCGCTGGTACTCGGGCTGGTCTCCGGACTGGCTGAAGCCGGTTTTTAGGCCGATATGGCCCGACCGGATCTCGTGGGACGAGCTGGTGGCCGAGATGGACGCCAAGCTGAAATTCCCCGGCAACACCAACGCCTGGACGATGCCCATCAAGGCCAGAATAGACATGCTGACGACCGGCGTCAGAACGCCGGTGGGCATCAAGATTTACGGAGCCGATCTCAACGAGATCCAGAAGATTGGCGAAAAGCTCGAAGGGATAATGCAGAAGATTCCCGGCACGAGGAGCGTCTTCGCCGAGAGGGTCACCGGCGGGTATTTCGTGGATTTCGAGCCGAAGCGCGACCAGCTCGCCCGCTACGGGCTCACCATCGACGACGTGCAGAAGGTGATCATGCAGGCGGTGGGCGGCGAAAACGTCACCACCACCTTCGAGGGGCGCGAGCGTTACCCGGTGAACATCCGCTACCCGAGAGAGCTTCGCGAGGACCTCCAGTCCCTCGGGCGGGTGCTGGTGCCTGTCGCGGGGACTTCCGGAGTGCAGCGGGGCGCTCCCGGAATGTCGTCCCCTGCTCCCCAGGCGATGGGCAACATCCAGATTCCTCTCGCCCAGCTAGCCGACATAAAGCTGGTTTCCGGCCCCTCGATGCTCAGAAACGAGAACGGCTTCCTCTCCGGCTACGTCTACGTGGACATAGCGGGGCGCGACGTGGGGAGTTACGTCGAGGAGGCGAAAAAGGTGGTGGCCTCGGAGCTTAAGGTCCAGCCCGGCTACGTCCTTACGTGGAGCGGACAGTACGAGAACATGATCCGAGTGAAGGAGCGCCTGAAAATTGTCGTCCCGATTACTCTGGTCCTCATCTTCCTTCTCCTCTACGCCAACACCCGAAGCGCATTCAAGGCCTCGGTGGTAATGATGGCGGTGCCCTTCTCGGCGATAGGCGCTATCTGGCTCTTCCACATCCTCGGCTACAACGTCTCGATAGCCGCCTGGGTGGGGATGATCGCCCTTCTGGGACTGGACGCGGAGACGGGCGTCTTCATGCTCCTCTTTTTGGACCTCGCCTACGACGACGCGAAGGCCAAAGGGAAACTTAACACGCCGGAGGAGCTTGACGAGGCGATCCTTCACGGCGCCGTCAAGCGCGCGAGGCCGAAGATGATGACGGTGGCGGCGGCCTTCATGGGGCTGCTCCCCATCATGTGGTCCACCTCGGCCGGGGGGGACGTGATGAAGCGGATCGCCGCGCCGATGATAGGAGGCCTCATCACCTCCTTCGCACTGGAACTGCTGGTCTATCCGGCGATTTACAAGCTCTGGAAAAAAAGAGAGCTGGAGAACCCGGCGCAACCGGTTGTCCAGCAATAAGAATTTAAGCCGTGAAGCCGGCAAACTGCACAAGGAAAGGCAAAAAGATGAAAAAGATAATCCATGCGTTAACGGTACTGGCAATGGCTTTCGCCTTCGCCGTCCCCCAAGCGAAAGCTGCAATGCACGACTCGATGGGCTCGATGGGCGGGATGGAGATGTCCGGCTCCTCGATGGGGGCCGGTCAGAAAATGAAATACGAGCGCCACGGCGTGAAGGTGCGCGAGACCGCCATCGACGGCTACAAGGTCGAGTACTATCTTCTCACCAAAGCCGATGTCCTGAAGATCATGCCCGGCACAGGAATCACCACCTCCCACCACCTGATGGTTTTCCTCGCGAAGCCGGACGGCATGGAAGTGACCGAGGCCAAGGCGGGCTTTCTCGTTTTCGGTCCCGGCAACGCCGAGCAAAAATCGATGGGCATGGCGATGCTGGGCGGCTTCGGGGGCGACGTGGACTTCTCGAAGCCCGGAAGCTATAAAATCACGGCAAAAGTTCAGGCCGGGGACAAGACAGTCGTGGACGAGTTCAAATACGAAGTCAAGTGATTACAGTGTCATTATAAGCCGAAGCGGCGGGTGCGCTCAGGGCGGCCCGCCGCTTTTTTGTGTTCGTCAAACGGCGTATTGACAAGGTTTTACGGCGAATTACCTTACCGTTAAGGTCCTCTTTGTTCGAGACAATGATGAAATTTTGTGCAGCCTTTCGGGGATTCACGCTTGGTGCCGACTTGCGGGGTTTTGCACAGGGTTTTCCACAACCTATCCCGCACACTTGTGGAAAGGTTCGGGGAGATCTTCCGTAAGCGCTCTGGATACCTGGATTTTATGGAGGTGAGAGGTGTCCGGTATCTTCGCCGCGCGGACGTGCTTTGACGAAATATTTAAGTCCGACAAGGCTTTTTTTATTGCGTCCGGTTCGCCGAGGGAGACGAAGGGGAGGCGGGCCGCTTCGGGGAAGCCGGAGGCGGCGCAGTTGAACCTCGTCTTCTCCCAGTTGACGGCTCCCGCGAGCTTTCGGGTGACGATGTCGGCGTAGCCCAGGCCCGTGGCGTTGCCGCCGCTTCCGGCGGTAAGCTCCAGCGCTATTACACGGCCGATTTCCGGCAGCGTCCCCGAGCCGGGGAACCTGCGCGACATGCCTATTACGTTAAGGTCCATCCCGGTTCCCGAGATATCCTTTCCCATCCGCTCGACGACAAGAATATCCAGTTTTTCCCAGGGAAGGCGGGGATACAGTTCCCACGCCCGGTTCAGAAGGAGCGATTCCTCTTCGAGCCAGTTTTGGGGGGCGACGAGTTCAATATGGGCCGTCTCGCCGTAGGGATTTTCGAGGATGGCGATTCCGAAAAGCACTTTTTCCGCTTCGATGAGCACTTGAAGCGCTTCGGGAATGGCGGTGGCGAGCCCCGCACGGTGCATGAGCGCGGCGCTTCTGGATTTTCCCAGCCCCACGGCGAGCAGCTTGGCGGGACCCGATTCGAGCCTGCCCCGAAAGGCGGTGTGGGGCTTTATCCTGTTTATGGGGACAATCGCGTCGGCTTCAAAGGCGTTTTTGTCGATGAAGACCTCGACGCCGGAGCGGGTCTTTCCCGCGCTTACCACCTCCGAGGTGGCGATGACCGGCGCTTTTACCGTTTCTTCGGTGATTCCGAGGCTCGCCAGCGTCTTTAGCTGACCCTCTGGGGTCTCCCCGCCGTGGCTGCCCATGGCGGGGACAACGAAGGGGTCGTACCCACCCGCCTTTAGCGCGCCGACGAGGGAGGCGGTCATTTCTCCGATGGCTGTTATCCCCCTGCTGCCGACCGCCACGGCTATCCTCCCGGGGGGGGGGAGGCGTCTTAAATTTGTGAATTTTCCCGCAAGAACGGCGACTTTTTCGCCTGGATTCGCCTCTTTCGGCCTTGGGAAGGTTGCTTCGACATCAAAAAATTCAAACACCTTTTTGCATCCTTGCTCATGTTCACAAGCTCTGGTAGCCTTCATCCCCCATGCGAAACTTTAAGATTTTTTTCTACTCTATTTGCCTCTTTCTTGCAATCCCGTGCAGCGCGGCCCAGTTCCGCGAGGTGCAATTTCCGCCTCTGAATCAGGCCGAGCGGGATTTTATCGAGGCAAGGTCCCTCGGGGCGGACTCCGCCGGGAAGGGGGTGGAGATCTTCTCCCGTCTCCTGCTGAGTCCCGACCTTCCCGCCGACGCGGTGCGCATATCCCTTGCCGGGCTCTTGCCGCCCGAGCAGGCGAGACCGCACCTGGAGGCGATTACCGGACTCAAGCCGGAAAGCCCCTTTCTGCCGGAAGCCCTCGACCTTCTCGCGAAACAGGCGGAGGCGAGGGGGGATTTCGCGGGAGAGACGAACTTCCTCGACAGGCTCCAGAATTCCCTCACCGAAGAGATACCCAGGGCCGGGGCGCTGCTTAGACTCGCTTCGGCTCAGAAACTCGCGGGGATGGACAAGGAGGCCGCCGCCACGGCCACGCGCCTCTACGTTGATTTCGCCCATACCGGCGCGGCCGACGCGGCGGCGAAATACATCGCGGACAAGGACGCCGACCCCGACAAGCCCCTCACCGACCAGCAGCTTTTGACCAGGGGCAAGAACCTTCTCGAAAAGGGGAGCAGGGAAAAGGGCGTCGCGGTCTTTAAAGCCCTCCTCGCGAGGCTTAAGAAGGACTCCCCCCTCCAAAACGAGGTAAATCTCTCACTCGGCAAAGCGCTCTACTACCTGCGCCGCTACGAGGAGGCGCTTACCCCGCTGAAAACGGCGGCGAAATCAAAGAGTGACCCGATTGAGCAGGACGCCCGCTTCCACCACGCCCGCTCCCTCTTCGGCCTCGACAGGGGCAACGAGGGCGCCGCCGACCTTCTGGCTCTCGCCAAAAAATACTCCGGAAACTCCAAGGCCCCCGTCTGGCTTTTCCAGTCTTACCGGGTCTTCGAGGGAAGGCAGATGGCGAAGGAAGCGAAGGAAGCCCGCGACCTCCTGATGAAGAAATACCCCGCCTCCGCCGAGGCGGTGGACACCCGCTTCGGCGACGGCTTCACCGCCTTCAAGGCGGGCAAGTACGCCGACGCCGCGAAGGTCTTTGAATCTTCCGTGAAGGGAATAGCCAAGGGTTGGCAGCAGGCGAGGGGGCTCTACTGGGCCTTTAGGGCTTTAGAGAAGGCGCAGAAGCAGGAGGAGGCGAAGAAGGTCCGCGAAACGCTCCTCTCAAAGTACCCGATGGGCTACTACTCGATTCTTTCCGCCTCCGGCGACGGCAAAATTCTTCCCGTTGCGGACCCGAGGGGCAAGGGCTCCATGACCGTTACCCCGCCCTCGCCCCCGGCGGAACTCATCGTCCCCGAGGGAGAGTTTGAAAAGCCGCTGGCTTACCTGCGCATCGGTTTTTACGAGGCCGCGAGGCGCGAGCTCGAAAGGCTCGACCCCAAGGGTTCTTCCGCCCTGTGGATGCGCTATTTCGCGGAGGATTTTTCCGGGGCTGCGAAAGCCGCCGGGGGAAGCTGGTACGACTGGAACGAGACTACGCCGGGGAAGGGAATCTCCGACGCCTACCGCTTCGCCTACTGCCTCGCATACCCCTACTCGGTGAACGCCGCGGCGATGGAGGCGGATATCCACCCGCACCTTCTCCTCGCTGTGATGAAGACCGAATCCAATTTCGACAAGGACGCCTATTCGCTGTGGGAGGCGAGGGGGCTGATGCAGTTCATCCCCTCCACGGCGGGCAGGATTGCCGGAGAGCTGGGGATAAAGGATTTCAGCCAGGAAACGCTTTTCGACCCCTCGACCGCCCTCCGCATAGGCGCTAAATACCTTCGGAACCTCCTCGATCTCTACGGGGGCGACGTGGCCAGCGCCGCAGCCGCTTACAACGCGGGGGAAAGCTCGGTCACCGCCTGGCGCGAGAAGTGGAAGGGGGCCGACGCGGATCTTTTCGTCGAGTCGATTCCCTACATAGAGACGAGACTCTACGTAAAGAAGGTCATAACCGCGCTGGACGCCTACGGGAGGCTGGAGGGCGGAGGGCTTGTGCTTTCTTCCACATTAACCCCTTGACAGCCACTTCCGACTTGTTTTAAAGCAATACTATAAAATTTTAATTTTAAGTAAAACGTTTTCGGCGGGACCTCTTTGCGCCGAAACCTCGCTGACGGAGAGTGAGAATTGTACGAGATTCTGAGGAAAGAGAAACTTGGCCCGGCGGTATTCCGCATGGACATACTCGCCCCCGCCGTCGCCAAAAAACACAAGGCGGGTAACTTCATCATGCTTCGCATCGACGAAAACGGAGAGCGCATCCCCCTCACCGTCGCCGACAAGAACGTAGACACCGGCGCGGTGACCCTGGTCTTCCAGGTAATGGGCAAGACCACGGCCAGACTCGCGGAAATGAATCCCGGCGATGCTCTCCTCGATTTCGTCGGTCCCCTCGGGAAACCGGCCCACGTCCAGAGCCTGCCCGGCGCGGTGGTCTGCATCGGCGGCGGTATAGGCGTCGCTCCCGTACACCCCATCGCCTGCGCCCACAAGGCGGCGGGTAACCGCGTCATCTCGATAATGGGCGCGAGAAGTAAAGAGCTTCTCATCATGGAAGCCGAAATGGCGAAGGCCAGCGACGAGCTGATCATCACCACCGACGACGGCTCCTACGGCAAGAAGGGGTTCGTCACCCAGGCTCTTGAAGAGGTAATCCTTCGCGAGGGCAAGGAGAACATCTCCCTCACCGTGGCCATCGGCCCCGTTCCGATGATGCGCTTTTGCTGCAAGGTCACCGAGAAGTACGAGGTGAAGACCGAAGTGAGCCTGAACCCCATAATGGTGGACGCCACCGGCATGTGCGGGGCGTGCAGGGTCACGGTGGGCGGCGAGACCAAGTTCGCCTGCGTGGACGGCCCCGAGTTCGACGGCCACAAGGTCAACTTCGACGAGCTGACAAAGAGGCTCGCCATGTACAAGTCGCACGAAGCCGTCTCGATGGAAAAACATCTTCACGAACATCACGGGGGGAAGCGCTGCTGGGAGTAATCCCGCGCCTTTCGCCCGATAAGATACGGAGACATAAAAAATGGCCCCAAAGGAAAAGATTTTGCGCCAGCCCATGCCCGAGCAGGAGCCGAAGGTAAGAGCCCGCAATTTTGAAGAGGTTCCCTTCGGTTATTCAAAAGAGACGGCGATGAAGGAAGCCTCCCGCTGCCTTCAGTGCAAAAAGCCCAAGTGCAGGGAAGGGTGCCCCGTCGAGGTGCTCATCCCCGATTTCATCGGCAAGATAGCCGAGGGCGATTTCGCCGCCGCCGCCAGGATTTTGAAGGACAAAAACAGCCTTCCCGCCGTCTGCGGCCGCGTCTGCCCGCAGGAATCCCAGTGCGAGGTGAAGTGCGTCGTCGGCAAAAAGGAAGAGCCGGTGGCGATAGGCCGCCTCGAACGCTTCGCCGCCGACTGGGAGCGCAACGAGGGCGGGGTGACGATACCCCCCATAGCCGCGAAGACCGGCAAGAAGGTAGCCGTAATCGGCGCGGGCCCCGCGGGGCTCACCGTAGCGGGCGACCTCATCAAGAAAGGCCACGAGGTCACCGTCTTCGAGGCGCTCCACAAGCCCGGCGGCGTCCTCATCTACGGCATACCGGAATTTCGCCTCCCGAAGGCGATAGTCCAGGCCGAGGTGGATTACCTCTCCTCACTGGGCGTCCGGTTCGTTATGAACTCCGTCATCGGCAAGATCCGCTCGGTCCACGAGCTGATGGAGGAGGACGGCTACGACGCCGTTTTCGTCGGCTCCGGCGCGGGACTTCCCAACTTCATGAAGATACCCGGCGAGAACCTCAACGGCGTTTACTCCGCCAACGAATACCTCACCCGCAACAACCTCATGAAAGCCTACCTCTTCCCCGGCCATGACACCCCGATAGCCAGAGGCAAGAGGGTCGCGGTGCTGGGCGGCGGCAACGTCGCGATGGACGCCGCGAGGACGGCCCTTCGCCTCGGCGCGGACGCCTCGATGATAGTCTACCGGCGCAGCCACGACGAGATGCCCGCCCGCGCCGAGGAATCGCATCACGCCGAAGAGGAGGGGGTAATCTTTCACCTCCTCACCAACCCCGTCGAGCTTGTCGGCGACGAAGACGGCAAGGTGCGCGCCATGAAGTGCGTCAAGATGCGCCTCGGCGAGCCCGACGCCTCCGGCCGCAGGAAGCCCGAAGTCATCCCCGGCTCCGAGTTCGAGCTTGAGGTCGATACCGTAGTCGTAGCCATCGGCAATTCGCCCAATCCGCTCATCCCCGCCACCACGTCGGAGATACACACCTCCAAGTGGGGGACGATAATCGCCGACGAGGCCACCGGCAAGACCACTATGGAAGGCGTCTACGCTGGCGGCGACGTCGTCACCGGCGCGGCCACCGTCATCCTCGCGATGGGCGCGGGGAGAAAAGCCGCCGACGCGATAGACAAGTACCTGAAAGGGGCCTGAGGGTAGGGTGCGTTAGGCGCAAGCCGTAACGCACCGAGACGGCTGGCGTCATTCCCGCGAAGGCGAGATCCAGAGGCTAGCAGTTTTCTTAAGTTTCGATGATTGCCGAAGGGCGGGACCGTAAAAGGTTCCGCCCTTTTTTTGCGGCAGCATTACGGAAAGCCAGTTACCTGATTTTACTGCGGTTTTGGTGTGCGGAATGGCCGCTCAAACTGGCCGGGAAGGATTTTTTATTTTTAAATTATAAAACGCAACATCATGTAAGATAAAAAATATGTTGTAATGAACATGTTTTGGTATTAATAAGCATTATAAGTATTTGTACGTGTGATATTTCACTTATAGAATCATAAAAAGCCCTGAAGCTTGATACCTTAGGGAAGCGCTTTCAAGCGCAACAAGGGAGATTATGGCTATGGAACTACAGGCGATCTTAAATCAAGTCACCTCGTTCTCTTCCGGTATAGCGGAACAGCTCACGAAAATGGCCATGGCTATGGCCGCCGTAGGCGTGTTGTCCATGGCCCTGATCCAGACGGCCAAAGATATCCTGCCGTTGCGAAGGATTTTCCAGACATGGAAGGTAAGGGAGTGGCTCGGAAATGAAACCGGGCCTTACCGGCTGGAACTCGAATTGTTCAGATCAAACGCAACGCAGTCGAAGGATTCGCTCAGGGGTGACAACTTCTTGAAAATAGCCGAGAAGGATCTGCTTAAACTTTCCACGGCGGGCGATCCCATGGCGCTTTACTCGCTTCCCATCGAGCAATTGTGCGGACAACTGAACGCCGCCGCTCAGGTTGTCCTGGACTATCCGTGGGAGTACCCCGAATTGCTGGGGTGCCTGTCCACCCACGCGAGGATAGACGATATGAGGCTGTTGTGGAGACAACCATCGCCGGATAATCCTAAACCGACACAGGAACAGGTTGATGCCCGCACCAGAGTAGCCCATCAGGTTCAGAGATCCATCGATGGACTCCAGATAGCCGCGTCTTCCCAATGGCAATATGGTTTGCAGGTCTCTTCATTCGTCATCAGCTTCCTGATCTGCTACATAGGTATATTGTCCGTGAACGGAAATAATAATCTGGCAACTGCAGTTGTCTTCGGACTTGCCGGAGGTTTTTTTGCCCCTGTGGCTCGCGACCTGCTGGCCTCCCTCCAGCAAATGCGCAAATCCTGATCACGGCCCCATGAGTACGTATACACTTAGCGTTAGAACCGAGATTTCCGGCGGGGACGTCGCGGATGGCGTGAAGTGCTCCTGGAAAGAACCTTCGTGGTCCAAGGCCGTGGTCCTCGTTCACGGGTTCAATGTAAGCCAGACAGAAGCAGTGGACTCTTATAGGGACTTTCTCTCAAACACGCCCCTTGAGGCCTCTGAAACACT
This sequence comes from bacterium, assembly GCA_004322275.1. NCBI lineage: Bacteria > bacterium. The sequence continues at coordinate 33,029 of SCTA01000013.1, read as the reverse complement.
GCTTGGGCCAGTATTTATGTGCTTTTGGCCTGGGGACGAGCCGCTACCTGTGTTATCGGAATTGTCCTATCCGCTTCAAATTCCCAAAGCAAAAAAATCCGCCCGTAAATTTGCCGAATTCCTGCGTTCGAGACCGACCGCGGCGGGCTGGCCACTGGAAATAGTCCTTATCTGTCATTCCCTGGGATGCCGCCTCGCGCTCGAAATGGTGCGCTGTTTGTCGGAAACGCTTGTGAATGACCGGATTCGCGTAACGCGATTAATTCTGATGGCTGCGGCTGTTCCTCGCGGCCATGTCGATGAGAACAATTCCAGACTGCGCCCTGCTGTGAAGTTGTCGTCGATGTTTAAAAAGCCCAAGACACTCTTTTCCAGCGCCGATGGAGTTCTACATTACGCGTTTCCCATCGGGCAGATTGCTGCTTTCGACACCGGCGGCGAGTTTTGGCCCCGCGCGGTGGGACGTTTCGGCGACCCGAAAAGGATGTGGGATCTAAGCGACATGGGCGTATTCGACTACGCGCACGGCCATTATTGGGGGCATAAAGAAAGCGCTCAGCGCGTGTCGGAATATCTTGGGATACCCATTGGCCGCGAACTGGATGAGGCGAAAACCCCGGAACATCGCGCTCTGTCCGCTACATCCATAGCGTCGCGCACCTTACCGAGCTGGACGTTTGGTTAGCCGGGTAGGTTGGATGGAGCGAAGCGATACCCAACAATAACAATGAAGGATATTTACAACTTGCCGGGCTTCGCCCGCACCCGTGGCACTTTTTTTAAAAAAAAGTGCCCAAAAAATCGGCCCGGGAGGTTCCGCTCGCTCTACGAGCGACCGGTCGCTACGGCGGGGGCGTGAGGGGGCACCCGCTCGCTGCGCTCACTAAGACCCCCCCGCCGCCCTTTCCGCCTCCGCTCCCTGCGTCACCTACGGGCCACGAAGGGGAACGAAAAGAAGGCTCGCACACGAGCAGATATTTTTTAGCTCGTGTGCTCGAAGGTAGTTTGTTGACAGCTATTGAAAAGGGCCGCCTCGGGGAGAGCGGCCCCTTTTTATTAACTGTAAGCCGTGTAGGATGCGTTAGCGTAGCGTAACGCATTAATTTCCGTGCGTTAATCCCAACCGATGCTATCCATGTCACCGCCGTCGCACCATTCGGAGGGATACAACCTTCCTTTATGGATTTTGCGTAACGACCGTAAAAAAGTAGGTCCCGCCCTCGCAATAAGCTCTTCGGTATTGAGTCATCCCCCCTCTTTCAATCGATGCGTTACGCTACGCTAACGCATCCTACCCGGCCTTACCCCAGCGGCCCGAGGAGCAGTAGCAGCGGCAGGGTGAGGATGATTGCCGTGAGCAGCCACCAGTTGGCGTCGGAGCCGCCGCCTTTTTTTGCCCGCATTCCCTTGAAAATGGCCCAGAAAGCCCCCGCCGCCGCGGCGAGCACGACGAAGAGCGCCATGAGCCCGCGCTGGGCGCAGCCGAAGGTCTCCTTCGGTGTGAACCAGAGCGCTTCAAGGGCGAGGGCCGGTATAAAAGGCAAGATGACGTGTCTGGTGAGTCTGCCCATTGATAATCCGGCTTACCCTTCCCCCTGCTGTTTTTTGATCTTCACCTCGACTTCGCGAAGCTGGGAGTTGACCCTGCCCGCGGCCACCGCCATCACTATCGACTGCGCCGCGCCGATCTCCTCAGCCGTGATTCCCTCTTTCCCGGCGACGCCGAGATAGTGCTCCATTCACGGAGTGCAGCCGAAGGCCATCGCGGAGGCGAGGTGGATGAGCACGGTCGTCTTCGGGTCGAGTGTCGTGTTGTTGCGGGAGACGTTGTAGAACTCGGCGAAAGCCTTCTTTTGTGTTTCCGGCAGCATCTGCTTTCCTCCCTGCGTGGCTGGGTGTTTTGATTTAACATCACCTTAGAGCATTGTTTTTCAAAGCGCTAATACTTTTCATTCGCTCAGAGAAACTCTTTGGCTCCTGTTTGCGCCGCGCTTCTTTTGTTATAGTTAAGGGTGACGAAAAAGCTCGACTCTAAAAGGCGGATCAGCAATGGCCAAACAGGTTTCCCCACGCTCGAAAAAGCTCGGACTTCCCCCCGGCACTCTTGTGCATGTGGGCGAGAAGAAGGCCGAGAACGTCTCCGTAACGATCTTCAATTTTGAAGAGAAGTCCTACTCGGAGAGGTGTTTCACCGGCCCGGAACTGCCGGGCGACTTTCCTTCTCCCTCCGGGGTTTCGTGGCTGGATGTCTCGGGCATCCACGAGGTCGAGGTCATAAGGAAGATCGGCGAAAAGCTCTGCGTGCATCCTCTGGTGCTGGAGGATATCGCCAACACCCACCAGCGGCCCAAGGTGGAGTTCCACGGGGATTACCTCTACGCGGTGCTCCGCATGGCCCAGAAACTGCCCGGCAAGGACGAAATCGAGTTCGAGCAGATGAGTCTGCTGCTGGGGCGCGGGTGGCTCGTCACCTTTCAGGAGCGGCCGGGCGACATCTTCGAGCCGGTGCGCGACAGGATACGGCAGGGGCAGGGGAGGGTGAGGCGCGAGGGGGCGGATTTTCTTATGCACATGCTTCTGGACATGATCGTCGACCATTACTTTCTGGTCATAGAGCGCCTTTCCGACGAGATGGAAACGCTGGAGGACGAGCTTTTCAGGAAACCCGACTCAAAGACCCTCGGCGACATACACAGGATACGGAGCGATTCGTCGATGATACGCCGTGCGGCCTGGCCGCTGCGCGAGATGATACAGACCCTCCAGAGGTCGGAGAGCGAACTTGTATCGCAGCGGCTCCACCCGTACCTCACCGACCTTTACGACCATGTGCTCCAGGTGGTGGACACCGTGGAGGTGCAGCGCGAGACCCTCGCGGGTTACGCCGACATCTACCTTTCCAGCCTCTCCATCCGCATGAACGAGATAATGCAGGTGCTGACCATAATCGCCACGATCTTCATCCCTCTGACCTTCATCGTCGGTGTTTACGGTATGAACTTCGAGCATATGCCGGAACTGGAATGGAAGTATGGCTACCCGCTGGTGTGGGTTGTTATGCTCGCGACATCAGTCGGAATGCTGGTTTGGTTCCGCAAAAAGCACTGGTTTTAACGGCGCATCCTCCCGGCGGCGGTTCCCCTTGAGCTTGCGCGGTGTTTGATATATTTTCAGTTTTTGTACCCATTTGGGGCAAAATCCCGTAAATTCAACCCGGCAACGTTTGTTCGCGTTAAACAGTCCCGTAAGTTAAGATAATCCGGCTGTGAGTTCCAGCCGTTCTAAGGAGTTTTTCTGTTGGAGACCTCTGAAAAGCCGAACGTAGTTCTCATATATCCCAAAACCGGCCTCGAACTCGAAACGACCATATCGCCGCCGCACGGAATACTGGCGGTCGCCGCTCCCGTTCAGAAAGCCGGGTACAAGGTAAAGATTCTTGACCAGCGGCTCTACAAGCTGACCGATTCCCTGCTTGAAAACCTCATCTCGCCGGAACTTGTCTGCTTTGGAATCTCCGCGATGACCGGAACCCAGATCAAGATGGCGCTCGGCATCGCCCGCGCGCTACGAAGGCTCACCGGAGGCAAGATTCCGATAGTATGGGGCGGAACCCACCCCTCCGTGATGCCCGAGCAGACGCTGGAGAACGAGAACGTAGATATCGTCGTCGTCGGCGAGGGGGACGAATCCTTCCTCGAACTAGTGAACTCCCTCCGAAACAAGACTCCGTTACGGGAGATCAAGGGGATTTTGTTCGAGGAGGATGGGCAGGTGGTCAACACCGGCGTGCGTCCTCTCCTCGACGTGGAGAAGCTCCTCCCGGTTCCCTGGGACCTTGTGGAGGTGGAAAAATACGTCCACAAGGACAACGACATCTACATCAAGGGTGCCAGAAGGGTCCTCGACCTCGGCCAGACCAGCCGGGGCTGTCCCTTCAAGTGCGGCTTTTGCAGCAGCGCCAGCATACGCGGCAGAAAATGGCGCCCTCTCTCCGCCGAGAGGAGCCTCGAAATTATCACCGAGGGGGTCAAGCGCTTCAACCTCGACGGTTTCTGGCTGCGCGACGACGAGTTCTACATCGACCGCGAGAGGGCGTATAAAATCTGCAGAGGCATCATAGAAGCGGGCCTGAAGACCCAGTTCTACACCGCCGGGACGCGGGTGGACGTTTTCCTGAAATCCACCCACGAGCAGCTCGTCGCGCTACGAGAGGCGGGGGCGGAGACGCTGAAATTCGGCGCGGAATCGGGCTCGCAGCGCATACTCGACCTGATGAACAAGGGAATAAAGGTCGAAGACACCCTCCGTGCGAACAAAATCTGCATGGAATACGGCTTTTTGCCCACCTACACCCTGCTTATCGGCTACCCCACCGAGACCTTTGAAGACATGAACATGACCATCGACATGGCCTACCGTCTCAAAGCCGAAAACCCGCAGGCCCATTTCGAGACCATAGCCTCCTACACCGCCTTCCCCGGCACCCCGGATTTTCAGATAGCGATGGACAACGGCCTCGTCCCCCCCCAATCCCTGGAGGAATGGGCCGACTGGACGCTCGACGACTACGACTTCGAGGGCAGGAAGCTCCCCTGGCTGACGAGGGAGGAGCGCATCTGGGTGGGCAACATCTCCTATATGAGCATTCTCGCCGACTCGATGGACAAGATAGTGATGAGCATGGGAAAGGGGCTTGGCAACAAGCTTCTGATGGCGGCGGCCAGACCCTTCAGCGGCTACTTCCACCTGCGCCTCAAAAACAAGCTCTACAAGCACGTCCCCGAACTCGCCATCATCCGCAAACTACGGAAAAAGATGTTCCAGACCGAGAGCACCGTCACGGGGGATTGAAGAAACATCCAGGGGGGCCCCCACGTCTGGTTCAACAATCTCGATATCCGGCGGGAACTTTCATGCTTTTAGATAAGACTGGAGCGTTAAAGAGTAAAAAACCGCCCGATATCGTCTGGCCGGTCATCGCGGCAAGCTTTGCATTGGGCTTTCTGATTTCCGCTATTATTTTCCCCTCCTGGACCGACAACGTCGAAAGCGCGCAGGTCGTTTCGGGCGCAGTAACTTATCCGCCCGGAAACCCGATGAGCACTTTTCACCTCTCGATCATTTCCTTTCTGGTCGATTCCGCCGCCCTGTTAATGAAGCTGGGGGTTTCGGAATGGCCCCTGTCGGTCTTCTATTCGGGCTTGCAGGGTGGTCTCATGTTCTCCTCTCTGACGGCGCTGACGCTGGTATTCGTCGAAAACGCCGGGCTGGCTCTGCTGGCGCCGGTGCTCATCCTGCGGCTCGGGCTTAACGTCATAGACTTCAACATTGACAACCCTTACGGCTTCTGGCCCCATACTAACCTGCAGGCTTTTCACGGTCACCAATACCCCATCCTGCTTCCTAACCATACGAGCCTTTTCGGCGTTGTGGGGCTCTTCTTCGCTCTTCTGGTTTTTGGCCTTTTCGCCCTCAGAAGGTGGAAGACCGCCGCTTTCCTGGCCGGGATTTTCCCCTGGATCCATTTTTTCATGAGCCTTGCCGTCTTTGCAGGGGCGGGGCTGGCTTTTTGCCTCAAGCCGGATGAATTGAAGGCGCGTAAAAAGGAAGTTTTGAAGTTTTTTTCAGCCGGGACAGCACTGTCGATTGCAGGAATACTTGTCCATAAACTTTTTATCTCACCACCCGTAGACAGCTCAAGAGCGGCCGAATCGGTGCCGATCATAGCCGCTTATAAGAAATCATGGGATTATTTTCAGTATACCGACGCCGCGACAGCCGCCCGCACGCTGGAAATAGATTTTTACATAGTCGCTTTCATCATATTTTTATGGCTGTTTCAGAAAAGCAATTTGTCTGAAGGCGCGAAATTTTTAATAAGAGCGATTGCTGCAATAACCGCCATCGGCGCTACGTTCATGCTATGGACCGTTTTATCGATCGACTCGCAGCCTCTTTTCATTCAGAAATTTATGCCGGCCAGATGGCTCAACCTGAACTCCATGCTTTTCCCGGTCCTGGTGTTCGGTGTTCTAGGCTGCTACGGCATTATAAAAAGAAACCCTCTGGCGCTGATTTTTCTGGCCCTTAATTCATTATTCATCGTTTTTTCGCTGACGGACAGCCTTACCGGCAACATGCATCTTGAACTTCAGGTTTCGGAGCCGACCGGCTGGACAGCCGTTTCAGGATATTTATTTCCGCTCTTCGGGGGCGCTGCAGCTTTGGGAGTAATCTGGTTGCACCCTTTCATGAAAAAAAAGGGGTGGGTAATATCTGAAAATGTCAGATACTTCAAACTCGCCGTGAACGTAGCTTTCGGAGCGCTGATCGTTTTCTGCCTGATCGCGTTCGTTTTCCCCCGCTACAGCAGCGAGAGGGCAAAAGGCCGGGACATCTGGAGCCCCCTTACCGAACACCTTTCAAAGGGAACCGGACTCTTAATCGTCCCCGAGGAGATGTGGCTCAGACCGCAGCTCAGAACGCGCCGGGGAGTTCTTCTGGACACCTGTAATTTAGATATTCTCCCTTACGCTGCCGATGCAGCGCCCGCAGTCGAGAAAATAATGAACAGGGTTTACAGGTCCAGTCTTTTAAAGCCTTACAGAGGCGATTACCTTATAAACACCTACGAGACGTGGGGCGGCCGCTCGACCGAAGAATGGCAGGCTCTTGGAAGAGAGTTTGGAGCAACCAGCGTAATTCCCCCTCTTAATATGAAACTTGCCCTTCCGCTCGAATTTGTTTCACCGATGGGTGTAGTCGTCTACAGGATTCCGCAGCCGTAGGTCTTTTTAAAGTATTTTGTCCTCAGGCGCGTTACCGCTTCGCTGTGCCCGTCCTCCGGCTCTTCTCCCCCGCCAGTTTCCTCAGGACCTTTAAATTCCTCTTGTCCCATATATTGTCTTTTCCCGGCGGGGTTTCCACGATCATCGGGTGGGAGGAAAAGCGCGGGTCGTTGACGAGGTTTTTAAAGCCCGCAAGGCCGATTTCCCCCTTGCCGACGTGCTCGTGGCGGTCTCTGTGCGAGCCGAGAGCGCCCAGCGAGTCGTTGACGTGGAACATCTTCACCCGCCCGAGACCGATTACGCTCTCAAGCTCTTCCATAGTTTTCCGGTAGCTCTCCGGTTCGCGAAGTTCGTAGCCGGCGGCGAAGATGTGACAGGTGTCCACGCAGACGCCGAGCCTTTCGGGTATGGGCGAAGCGGAGATTATGTCGCGAAGGTGGGAAAACTCGCCGCCGACTGAGTTTCCCGCGCCGGAGGTGGTTTCGAGGAGCACCGTCACCCTTTCGCTCTTAGCCATTTCAATTGCGCGGGCGACGTTTTGGGCGATTCTTCGTATCCCCGTCGCGATTCCGTCGCTGCCGTGGCTCCCCGGATGGACCACGAGGTAATGGATGCCGAGTTCTTCGCAGCGCGTCAGGTCGTCGGAGGAGTTTTCGAGGGTTTTGCGGAGTATTTCCGGGTCGCCGGAGGCGAAGTTGAGTAGATAGGAACCGTGCGAGGCCATCGGAGGGCTGCCGCACTCCTCCCAGAGTTCGCGGAACCTCGCGGTTTCCTCCGACGTCAGGGGAGGGGCATCCCAGCGTCGCTGGTTTTTGGTGAAAAGCTGGAGGGAAGAGCCGCCGATATCTTTGTACTCCGTGAAGGCGTTCGTTATTTCCCCCGCTATGGAAACGTGGGCTCCGAAGAGGGGCAAGGTCAGACTCCGATTTTGGGACAGAGCGCGTTTATGGGGCAGACGGGGCATTTCGGCTTTCTGGCGGTGCAGATAGCCCTTCCGTGATGGGTGAGGACGTTGGAAAAGCCGGTCCACCTCTCCTGAGGGAGGAGTTTTACGAGGTCCGCCTCGATCTTGTCGGGGTCTTTGTTGGCGGTAAGCCCCATCCTCGCGGCGAGCCGCGAGACGTGGGTATCGACGAAGAGGGCGGGGACGCCCATCGCGTTTCCGAGCACCAGGTTGGCGGTCTTTCGCCCCACGCCGGGAAGGCGGATAAGCTCGCCGACCGAGCCGGGCACCTTCCCGCCGAAATCCTCGACCAGTTTTTTGCTCATCTCTTTTAACGTCTTCGCCTTCTGGCGGTAAAAACCCGTGGAGTGGACGGCCTCTTCGATTGTCTCCTGCTCGGCCTTCGCAAAGGCTTCGGGGCCGGGGAACCGCTGGAAGAGAGTGCGGGTGACGGCGTTGACCCTCTCGTCGGTACACTGCGCGGCGAGTATGGCGGCGACGAGGAGGGTGAAAGGGGAGTCGAAGAGTAGCGCGGTGGTCGGGGGGTAGAGGGCCGAGAGGATGGAGTCTATTTCGCGTATCCGCGTTTTGTCATCCATTGGCTCCGCCCTCCGGGTGCGAGGGGCTCTTCGCGGCGCGGTGCCAGCCCATCTCGTCGTCCCACTTCCACTCGTGGCGTTTTTGCAGCTTCGCCTGCTGTTTTTTGAGCCTGAAGGCGACGACGCCCTGATAGGTGAGCCAGTAGCCGACGATGGAGAGGGGGACCGCCGCTATGAGACCGCCTATCCACAGGGGGACGGCGATGTCGGCGCAGATGACCCCGAGAAAGCTGGTGACGTACTCGGAAACTCCGGTGAAAGAGGTTGAGGCCTTCAGCCACTCCTGAACGCAGTGGGTTGGGTTGAGATCCCTCCCCATTACGAAGGCTCCGATGACGTAGGTGGTGTAATAGATGGGTATGTCGGTGAGAGGGTTGGTGAACCAGGCCCCGGCCGCCGCCGCGAGCTTGGAGACGCGGAATATGGAAGCCAGAATTATGGAAATGGTCATCTGCAGGGGCACGGGGCTGATGCCTACGGCCAGCCCTATGACCATCCCCAGCCCTATTTCCCTCGGCGTGCCGCGTATGCGCACCGCACGCAGGTAGAAATAGCGATAGATTTTTTTAAGTTTAATGCGTTTGTAGTTCATTCCCGTTTGGCGCCGATGGGTGAGAATAACACTTCAAACTACCATTTTTTTTCAGTCCGAGTCGCCCCAAAAAGGGTTTTAGTCCCGGGAGGCTCCTAAAACCGTTTGAAGCGGTTTGTTATCGGAAACCTTCGGTCCTTTCCGAAAGCCCTCGGCGTTATCTTTACTCCCGGCGGGGCCTGCCTTCGCTTGTACTCGTTGGCGTACAAAAGCGCGGCCACCCGAGCGACCGTCTCCTGCCCGTAGAGGTTCACCGTCCCGGTAAGGTCTCCCTCTTCCTCCACAAGGGTCTTAAGTACAGGGTCGAGCACCTCGTAGGGGGGGAGCGAATCGCTGTCGCGCTGGCCGGGGCGAAGCTCGGCGCTTGGCTCTTTCTCTATGGAGGCCTCGGGAATCCACGGCTTTCCCGCCTCGCCGTTTCTCCAGCAGGAGAGGGCGTAGACGAGGGTTTTTGGCACGTCTTTCAGCAGGCTGAAGCCGCCCGCCATGTCGCCGTAGAGGGTGCAGTACCCCACCGAGGTTTCGCTCTTGTTTCCCGTCGAGAGGAGCAGCCAGCCGTATTTGTTGGAGAGCGCCATCAGGATTATGCCGCGTACTCTGGCCTGCATGTTTTCCTCGACAACTCCCGAGGCGTCGTTATCGAGATGAGGGGTGAGGCTTTCGAGAAAGGCCGAAAAGGGCTTTTCGATGGGGATTGTCCTGAATTCGATGCCGAGGTTGCGGGCAAGCTCCTCGCTGTCGCTCTTGCTCCCCTCGCTGGAGTAGCGCGAAGGCATGGTGACCCCGACGACGTTCTTCGCGCCGAGGGCGTCCACCGCAATCGAAGCGGTGAGGGCGGAATCGACACCGCCGGAGAGACCCAGAAGCGCCTTCTTGAAGCCGTTCTTGGTTGCGTAGTCCCTGCAGCCGAGGACCAGCGCCCGGTATATCTCCTCCTCTTCGCAGGGGGGCGTAAAGTCGCGCAGCGGTAGGGGAGGCTTGTCCGTAAGCCGGTAATCCGGCAGGGAAATCACCTCCAGCTCGCTCTTTTGTTCCGTGCGCATGGCCACCCTCCGGCGCGGGTCTTTCAGCCGGTGAAGGTCCACGGTCTCGGGGTTCACGTCGGCGACCACAAAATCCTGCTCGAAGGGAAGCCCCCTCGCGATCATCTCACCGCCGGGGGCGTAGACGCCGCTCTGGCCGTCGAAGACTATCTCGTCCTGCCCGCCGACCATGTTGCAGAAGGCGAGGTAGACGCCGTTGTCGGAGGCCCTTGTGGAGAGCATCCTCTCGCGAAGGCCGGTCTTGCCGACGTTGTAGGGGGAAGCCGAAAGGTTGATGATGAGGTGCGCGCCTCCCCAGAGGGCCTGCTCACGGGCGGGCCCGGAGGGGTACCAGATATCCTCGCAGATGGTAACCCCTACGACCGCGCCGTTTATATTCAGAATTACCGGCCTGGCCCCCTCCTGAAAATAGCGGTTTTCGTCGAAGACGCCGTAATTCGGGAGGATGGATTTTTTGACTATGCCGACCTGCTCGCCGTCGCAGAAGACGGCGGCGGCGTTGTAGAGGTCGTCGTTATGGTAGGGAAAGCCGACTATCGCGATGATGCCCTTCGTCCCCGCGGCGATATCGGCCAGCGCCTTTTTGTTGGCCTTCAGGAAGGAGGGAGTGAAGAGGAGGTCTTCCGGCGGATAGCCGCAAAGAGCGCACTCCGGCGATACGTAAATGTCGGCGCCCATCTTTTTGGCGTGGCGTATGCCCTCGGCGATGAGCTCGCCGTTTTCGCTCACCGCGCCCACAGTCGGGTTCATCTGGTGCAAAAAGAGCCTAAGCATATGGACTCCGCCTCTTGCAGTGGTTAGAATCTAAAGCCGTTGAGTCAGCCTTTTTTAATTGTACCCCTATTAGCCTAGGGCATGGCCGGTACAATGGCAATGGTAAACGCTGTTTATAAGGTTTCCACGGGTGGTTTGAGATGATCAGGAAATTTTTTGCGCTTTTTGCCCTGACGCTTCTTCTGCCGGTTTTGGCCGCTTGGGCGCAGGACAATCCGAGGGAGACGCCGGTCGTGCGGGCGGTCAAGAAAGCCGTGCCCTCGGTAGTGGGCATCTCGGCCGAGATCGAGACGGGAGGCTCGCCCTTCACAGGAATCGACCCCTTCTTCGACCGATTCTTCCGGGATTTTTTCGGCGATTTCCCCGCCGAGAGAGGGAGGAGCGAGGCGAGCCTCGGCTCCGGCGTCCTTATCGACAACAAGGGCCACATCCTCACCAACGAGCACGTAATCCACGGCGCGACGAAGATAACCGTAAATTTCACCGGAGGAGAGTCGGCCCCGGCGACCCTCGTCGGCGCGGATTCCGCCACCGATCTCGCCGTGCTGCGCGTCGAGCCAAAAAAATGGATGCGCCCGGTAGAACTCGGCAGAAGCTCCGACCTCATGATCGGGGAGACCGTCATAGCCATCGGCAACCCCTTCGGCCTCGCCCATACCGTCACCACCGGTGTCGTAAGCGCCGTCGGCCGCACCGTTCAGGGGGGCGACAAACGCACCTACACCGATTTCATCCAGACCGACGCCTCCATCAACCCCGGCAACTCCGGCGGCCCGCTCCTCAACATAATGGGCGATCTCGTCGGCATCAACGCCGCCATCTACCAGAGCGCCGAGGGGATAGGCTTCGCCATTCCCGTGGACAAGGCCAAAAGAATCTACTCCGACCTCATTAATTACGGCGAGGTCCACCGGGCGTGGCTGGGGGTACAGGTGCAGGAGGTGGACGATTCTCTCGCGGACTACTTCAAGATGAAGTCTCCCTACGGCGTGGTGGTGAAGAGGGTCTTCGAGGATGGCCCCGCGCAGCAGGCGGGGATACGGAGCGGCGACGTTATTCTGGCGATCGACGGCAAGAAGATAGAGGGCAGGGGGGATTACTCCGGAAGGCTCGCGGGCTACACCGCCGAATCCGACATGGCGCTGTCCGTCCTGACCAAGGGAAGCGAGCGGGTGGTAATGGTCCATACTCGCCAAATGCCCGAAGAGTTCGCCAAAAACCTCGCCCGAACCTGGCTGGGGATAAAGGCGGTGAAGAACACCGATCGGCTGGTCGACCGCTTCGGGCTGGCCACCAAAAAGGGAATGGTGATTCTCGAAGTCTCGAAGAAAAGCACCGCCGAAGAGGCGGGGTTCGAGCCCGGAGACGTCATACACTCGATAAACGACACGCCGGTGGAGGATGAGGAGGCGTTCCGGGAGGCGATATTGTCGGCGAGTCTGAGGGAGACGGTGGTGATGGTGATTCAGAGGGGAAGACGAGGATACCACGTAACTTTGAATCCCTGAGAGGACGGCTTCCTCTTTCGGCGAAGGGCTGCGTCGTTTCTCGGGCGCGGGTCTTGGCGTAGTCACGCTACTGCCTGCGACCGCGCGCCCTGCGGACTCCTTGCCCTTCATCCGAAATAGAAAGCCGAATTTTAAAGAAAAGACCTTGCCTGACGAAAAAATCCAAAGCCGTATTTTGAAAGCGGGATTCTCGCCGGGAACGGAAAACCGCGCCGGGGAACAAATTTCGTCATTCTCGCCCGAAGGGCGGGAATCCAGCGACTTTTAATCGCTTCGGGTTCAATTCCCCGCCGCTTGCGGCGAGTAATCAAGGGTTTTGAATTACCAGATACCCCGCTGCTTGCGGCGGGGTAGTTCATTGGTGGTCGGATTGAGGAACGAAAATCCGACACAACATATTGTTTCTGTTGGATTTTCGCTATGCTCAATCCAACCCTGCGCAACTAAATGGAAGGGAAAATTCATGGCGACTTTCGGCGATTCCTACTGCGGCATCTACTGCGGGGCGTGCTCGATTCTGGTTCACAGCCGGACAGGCCGGAGCGACAGGTTTATAGACTGCTGCCCGAAGCTGCCCGAGGGGGAACTTGCCTGCGGAGGCTGCAAGTCCGATACCGTTTACACAGCCTGCCGGGGTTGCCCGCTTCGGAACTGCTCTGTGGGCAAAGGGATAGAGCACTGCGTAGACTGCACCGATTATCCTTGCAAGGATTACAAAGCATGGAGTTCAGCCAGTAGGCTTCTCTCTCATATAAAGGAAGCTCCCGGGAGTCTCGAAGCGATCAAACGCGGCGGAACCGATGGCTGGGCGGAGGCGCAAATAAAGCGCTGGTCCTGCTCCGACTGCGGCACCCCGTTCTCATGGTACGCCAAAGTGTGCTCCAAATGCGGCCGTAGTTTATCAGCCCAGGCGCATGCCCTGTCGGGCCTGAAAAAGCTGGTATGCCGGATCGTTCTCCCGCTGGCGTACAAACGAGCAAAACGTAAAATCAGCGGGGGCTGAGGCTGGCCGGTTGTATTTTTTAGCGAGACTAGCGTTTTTTACTATTGCTAAAGTAGTTGCGAGGTGATAGCCTCGGACCCACGAATCGTGACAAAGTAGGACTATTTTCTCAAGTACATTTTTCTCCGGAGGATTCGACTATGGGCAGAAGCAAGATAACCGTCGTCGGCGGCGGCTTCGTAGGGGCCACCGCGGCCCACTGGGCGGCGGCAAAGGAACTTGGCGACGTCGTACTGATCGACATCGTGGAAGGGATGCCCCAGGGCAAGGGACTGGACCTTTTCCAGGCTTCCCCCGTCGAGGGTTTCAACTCGAAGGTCATCGGCACCAACAACTACGCCGATACCAAGGGCTCCGACGTGGTCATCATCACCGCCGGCATCCCCCGCAAGCCCGGCATGACCCGCGACGACCTTCTCAGCACCAACTACAAGATCGTCTCCAGCGTCACCGCGGAGATTGCGAAATACTCTCCCGACGCCGTGATAATCGTCGTATCCAACCCCCTCGACGCGATGGCCTACGCTGCCTTGAAAGTCTCCGGCTTTCCGAAAAATCGCGTCGTAGGCATGGCCGGGGTGCTCGACACCGCCCGCTTCCGCGCCTTCATCTCTATGGAGACCGGCGTCAGCGTCGAAGACATCCAGGCCTTCGTGCTCGGCGGCCACGGCGATACGATGGTCCCGCTCGTCCGCTACTGCAGCGTCGGCGGCATTCCGCTTTCAAAGATGCTTCCCGCCGACCGCGTCGAGGCCCTCGTCGAGCGCACCCGTAACGGCGGCGCGGAGATAGTCAACCTCCTGAAGACCGGAAGCGCCTTCTTCGCCCCCTCCGCCGCCGCGGTGCAGATGGCCGAGGCCGTCGTACGCGACCAGAAGCGCATCCTCCCCTGCGCGGCCTACCTCGAAGGCGAGTACGGCTACAACGGAATCTACCTCGGCGTGCCTTGCCTCCTCGGAGCGGGCGGCGTCGAGAGAGTCATCGAGATCGACCTCGATCCCGCCGAGAAAAGCGCCCTGGACAAGAGCGCCGAGGCGGTGCGCGAACTCGTGGTAAAACTGCCCTCCTGAACCTGACTTAAGTCTGCAGGGAGAAGTGATGAGGAAGGTTGAAGTGCGCCTCATAACCGAGGCGATAAAACATATGGCCATAGAGTCCAACGTCGAGCTTGGCAAGGACGTTCTGGACGCTTTCGAGAGGTTCTCGAAGAGCGAAAAGAGCGAGACGGGACGCGCCACGCTGGACCAGTTCGTGAAGAACGCCGAAATAGCCCGGCGGGACCGAATGCCGCTCTGCCAGGATACCGGCTTCGCCGTGATTTTTCTGGAGCTGGGGCAGGAAGTCTCCCTCGTTGGAGGTGGCCTCGAAGAGGCGGTCAACGAGGGCGTCCGGCAGGGCTACGCCGAAGGATACCTCAGAAAATCCATCGTCAAGGACCCTCTCCGCAGGGTCAACACCGGCGACAACACCCCAGCCGTCATCCACACCCGCATCGTCCCCGGCGACAGGGTGAATATAACCTTCGCCGCCAAGGGCGGCGGAAGCGAGAACATGAGCGGCATAGCCATGCTCCGCCCCGCCGACGGCGTAGAAGGGGTGAAGAAGTTCGTCATAGAGCGGGTGGACAAGGCCGGTCCCAACCCCTGTCCGCCCACGATAGTGGGCGTAGGCATCGGCGGCACCTTCGAGGTGGCGGCGCTTCTCTCCAAAAAGGCGCTCCTCCGTCCCCTCGGCGAGCGCCACCCCGACCCCTTCTACGCGAAGCTCGAAGAGGACCTCCTCTACGACATCAACCGCCTCGGCATCGGCCCGATGGGGCTCGGCGGCTCCACCACCAGCCTCGACGTGCACGTAGAATACTACCCCTGCCACATAGCCAGCCTCCCCGTTGCCGTAAACATCCAGTGCCACTCCTCGCGGCACCTTCACGCGGAAATATAGGAGGCGAGCCGATGAGTTCCGAGCCAAGACGCCTCAGCACGCCCCTTTCCGCCGCCGACGTGGATTCGCTTCGTAGCGGCGATCAGGTGCTCCTCAGCGGAGTCCTCTACACCGCCCGCGACGCAGCCCACGCGAGGCTGGTCGAGCTGATTAAAAAGGGGGAAACCCTCCCCTTCGACCCGGCGGGGCAGGTAATTTATTTCGTAGGGCCGACGCCTCCGCCCCCCGGCAAGGTCATCGGCTCCTGCGGCCCCACCACCAGCTACCGGATGGACCCCTACAGCCCCTACCTGATTGAAAAGGGACTTCGCGGGATGATAGGCAAGGGAAAGCGCTCTCCTGAAGTCGTGGACGCGATGAAGACCCACGGCGCGGTGTACTTCGGAGCCACCGGCGGGGCGGGGGCCCTCATAGCCGGGTGCGTGAAGGAATCCGAAATCGTCGCCTACGAGGACCTCGGCCCGGAGGCCATCCGCCGCCTCGTCGTGAAAGACTTTCCTTTAGTGGTTATTATAGACAGGTACGGGGACGATCTCTATCAGCGCGGACGGGCGCAGTACGAAGAAAAGGATTAGGAGAATTCAATGCTCTTGAAGCTAGACCCTTCCAAGATCAGATGCGAAGAGATTCGCGACATAGAGACCATAGCCGCCGACAGCGTCTACAAGTGCTACCAGTGCGGCAAGTGCTCCGCCGCCTGTCCCGCCGCGCCCGAGATGGACATGCTCCCCAACCAGGTCATCCGCTACCTCCAGCTCGGCATGTACGAGAAGATTCTTGAGTCCAACACCCCCTGGGTCTGCGCCTCCTGCCTCCAGTGCATGACCGTCTGCCCGAAGGGGGTAGACCTCGCGAAGATAATGGAGGCGGTGCGCACCGTTCACCTCCGCCGGGGCGAGAACAAGCTGAACATAAACAAACTCGACGAAGAATACAAAGCCCGGGCTCCGCAGATCGCCATGATCGCCGGCCTGCGCAAATTCCAGTCGCTGAGCTAGGTCATCTACATGAAATTCAAATACTTTCCGGGCTGCACCCTTTACACCAAGGGCAAGGATTTCGACGACTCCGGCAGGGCCGCGGCAGAAAAGCTGGGGTTTAGCCTCGAAGAGCTCGACGAGTGGACCTGCTGCGGGGCGACCTTTCCCCTTGCCGCCGACAACAACATGGCCCTCCTCTCCCCCTCAAGGGCTCTTTGCAACACCCTCAAGGCTGGAGAGGATAGGCTCGTCACCCTCTGCGCGGTCTGCCACAACGTCCTCAAGCGCACCAACCACGTTTTGAAGACGGACGAGGCCAGAAGAAACACCGTCGTCTCCTTCCTCGAAGAGAGCTACGACCCTAAGGTGGAGGTCACTCACTACCTCGAAGTGCTGCGCGACATCATCGGCTTTGAAAAGGTCGCGGAAAAGGTCGAAAAACCCCTCGCCGGACTGAGGATTGCACCCTTTTACGGCTGCCTGCTCCTTCGCCCCGCGGCGGAGATGGGAATGGACGACCCCGACAGGCCGACGATCTTCGAGGGGCTGATAAAGGCCCTCGGCGCGGAGGTCGTGGATTACCCGCTCAAGGCCGAGTGCTGCGGCGCCTTTCAGGTGCTGAACTCCGAGGCGACGGCGACCCGCTGCTCCGCCGAGATACTGGAATCGGCGAGAAAGAACGGGGCCGACCTGATAATCACCGCCTGCCCACTCTGCCAGTTCAACCTCGAAGACAGGCAAAAGGAGATCGCCGAAACGGCGGCCGCCTTCAAGCCCCTGCCGGTCCTCTACTTCACCGAGCTTCTGATGCTGGCGCTCGGCGGCGGCAAGGAAGCCATCTCGAAGGACCGCCACTGCGTCGATCCCTTCCCGGCGCTTCGCGCGCGCGGCCTTCTGGAGTAACCGGCGTGGCGTTGACTCCGGAAAAACCAAGGGTTCTCGTCATCGGCGGGGGGATAACCGGCATCACCGCCGCCCTCGACCTCGCCGAGGCGGGGAACGAGGTAGTGATGGTCGAGCGCCTTCCCTCCGTCGGCGGGAGGATGCTCCAGCTCTCCGAGACCTTTCCCACCCTCGACTGCGCCCAGTGTACTCTGACGCCCAGAACCGTCGAGACCGGGCAGCACCCGAACATCAGGCTTCTCGCCTACTCCGAGGTCGTCGGCCTCGAAGGCGAGGCGGGGAACTTCAAGGTAAAGATTCGCCGCATCCCCTCCTACGTGGACTTCAAGAAGTGCACCGGCTGCGGCGCGTGCCAGGAAGCCTGCCCGAAGAAGGTGAAGACCAACCCTTTCGAGCGCGGCGTCGGCGTCAAGAAGGCGATCTACACCCTTTCCCCACAGGCGATACCCAACAAGCCGGTAATAGACGCCGAAAACTGCCGCTTCCTCACCTCCGGCAAGTGCGGAGTCTGCAAGAAGATATGCCCCGTCGGCGCAATCGACTACGAGATGAAGGAATCCTTCGTCGAAGAGGAGGTTTCGGCGGTCATCGTCGCCACCGGTTTCGATCTTTACCCTATGAGCGCCCTCCCCGAGTACGGTTACGGCGAGATACCCGACGTAATCGACGGGCTCGCGATGGAGCGCATGTGCTCCGCCTCGGGTCCCACCGGCGGCGAGGTGAGAAGACCCTCCGACGGAAAGGTCCCCGAGTCGGTGGTCTTCATCCAGTGCGTCGGCTCCCGCGACCCGGCCCACCACAAGCCTTATTGCTCGCGCGTTTGCTGCATGTACACCGGCAAGCACGCACGCCTCTACAAGCACAAGGTCCACCACGGCAAGGCCTTTGTCCTCTTCATGGACGTCCGCGCCACCGGCAAGGGCTACGAGGAGTTCATCCAGCAGTCGGTCGAGGAGGAAGGTCTGGTCTACCTGCGCGGCAGGGTGAGCAGGCTCTACCGCGACGGTGAGCAGATAGTGGTCGAGGGCGTGGATACGCTGCTCGGAAAGGCCGTCGAAATTCGCGCCGACATGGTCGTGCTCGCCACCGCGATAGTCCCCGGCCCCGGCCAGGAAGAGCTTGCGAAAACGCTCGGCATCGAAACCGACCAGAGCGGTTTTCTGAAGGAATCCCACTACAAGACGGGCTCGATGGACACCGCGAAGGAAGGGATCTTCATCGCGGGCTGCGCGCAGGGCCCCCGGGACATAGCGGACTCCTCGGCCCACGGCTCCGCCGCCGCTTCAAGGGTTCAGGCTCTTTTGGCGAGATCCGGGAGGCTTTTTAAAAACGTCGAGAGAAGCCCGGGTTTCAAGGAGACGCGGAGCGAGAAGCGAGACATAACAAGTGGTTAGGCGAGCGACGAGCGAGCACGCGACGCAGAAAACCGGGCTCGCAACAGTTTTTAAACAGCCTCCCAAAGCCGGGAGCGTTAAATAATGGAAAGAATCGGCGTATTCATCTGCTGGTGCGGGTCGAACATAGCGGGCACGGTCGACGTGAACGCTCTTGTCGAGCAGTTGCAAAAGACCCCCGGCGTCGCCCACGCCCAGAACTACATGTACATGTGCTCCGACCCCGGTCAGGAGATAATAAAGAGCGCGATACGCGAGAAGAACCTCAACCGCGTCGTCGTCGCCTCCTGCTCCCCCCGGATGCACGAAAAAACTTTCCGCAAGGCGGCCTATCTCGCGGGCCTGAACCCCTTCCTCGTCGAGATAGCGAACATCCGCGAGCAGTGCTCCTGGGTCCACCAGAACGAAAAAGAGACAGCCACCAAAAAGGCCTTCAACATAATCCTCGCTACGATGGACAAGGTGCGTAGAAACGCCGCCCTCGAAGCCATCCGCGTCCCGATTACGCGGCGCGCGCTGGTAATCGGCGCGGGCATCGCCGGAATGACCTCGGCGCTCGAACTCGCTTCCGCCGGTTACGAAGTCGTGGTGGTCGAGCGAGGCAGCCAGCCCGGCGGGAAGCTCCGCCATATCTCCCGCACCTTTCCCTACCACGAGAACGCCTCCGAACTAATCGAGGAGCGGGCGAAAGAACTGGCGAGCCACGAGAATATCCGCCTGATGCTGAATAGCGAGGTAAAGGAAGTAACCGGCTACGTCGGAAACTTCGAGGTGACGATAGAGACGAAGGGGGAAGACGGGCCGGTCGTCTCGAAGGAGAGCCTCGGCGCGGTGGTGGTCGCCTCCGGCTACGATCTTTACCCGGTGAAGGCGATGGCCGAGTACGGCGCGGGAGAGCTTCCCGACGTAATCGACGGCCTCGGTTTCGAGCGGCTTTTGAAGCAGAGCTTCGAGAGCGGCGAGCCGGTCAGGCGTCCCTCGGACGGAAAACCCGTCAAAAACGTAGTCTTCATCCAGTGTTCCGGCTCGCGCGACCCGGCGCACCACAAGCCCTACTGCTCCCGCGTATGCTGTCTCTACACCAACAAGCAGGCGAAGCTCCTCGCGGCGCAGAACCCCGGCGCGAAGTCGATAATCTCCTACATGGATATCCGCACCGACTGCAAGCTCACCGAGGAGTACTGTCAGGAGAACATCGACAAAGAAGGGCTGGTCTACGTGCGCGGCAGGGTCTCGAAGGTCTGGCGCGACGGCGGCACCCTCCGCCTCTGGACTGCGGACACCCTCACCGGCGAGAAGCTGGAGCTGGAAGCCGATCTCGTGGTGCTGGCGATGGCTTTCGAGCCCGCGAAGGGGTTTGACGAGCTCTCGAAGATTGTCCGCGCCAGCGTGGACAACAACGGCTTCTTTCAGGAGAGCCACATCAAGCTTCGCCCGGTGGAAAGCTCAACCATGGGCGTCTACCTCGCGGGCGCGGCCCAGTACCCCAAGGACATAACCGATTCGGTTTCGCAGGCGCTGGCCGTCTCCTCCAAGATTCAGACCCTCTTCGCCAGCGACGAGCTTGAACAGGATCCGCTGGTCGCGACGGTCGAGCCGGACATCTGCTCCGCCTGCGGCCTTTGCGTCCCGGTCTGCCCCTACGGCGCGCGCACGGTGGACGAGCGGGCCCGCTTTTCGAGGGTCAACGAGGCGCTCTGCCAGGGGTGTGGCGCTTGCGTCGCCGCCTGCCCCAACAAGGCCTGCAGACTCAAGAACGACTCACCCGTTCAGGTCCTCGGGCAGATAGACGTTTTCACCCGGAGCCCCGGCGAGGGATGCTGACCACAGGAGGTGTTGAAAAACGTCGCGAGAAGCCCCGGTTTCAAGGAGCCGCGCAGCGAGAAGCGAGACATAACTGGTAGTTAGGCGAGCGCCGAGCGAGAACGCGACGCCGAAAACACAGGCTCACAGCAGTTTTTCAACAACCTCCTAGTGACGGAGATTAAATGAACGGTTTCGCCCAGAAGGTCGCCGAGCGCAGCGGTCAGAACCTGAACGCCTGCTACCAGTGCGGCAAGTGCTCCGCCGGGTGCCCCACCGTCAAGTGGTTCGAGTGGCAAAACCACGGCGTGATAAGAAGAATACAACTCGGCGACGAGGAGGGGCTTCTTGGCTCTTGCGCCATCTGGATGTGCATCGGCTGCGAGACCTGCGGGACAAGGTGCCCCAACGGGATACGGATATCGAGGCTGATGGACGCCATGCGGAACATGGCGCTCGAAAAGGGTATCAAGGCCGCCGAGCCCGCCGTGATGAGCTTCCACCAGTCCTTCGCCAACAGCGTGGAGAGATTCGGCAGGGTCCACGAGCTTTCGATGCTCGTCGAGTTCAAGCTGCGCACGAAGGACCTCTTCACCGACGTGGGAGCGGGCCTCAAACTTTTCGCCAAGGGGAAGATTCCCTTTTGGCCGGGCAAGGTCCGGGAGAAGGGGAGACTCGACGGTATCTTCAAAGAAAGAGCAAGGCGCTAGAGCATGGAATTTTCCTATTATCCCGGCTGCACGTCGCACTCCACCGCGTGGGAATTCAACGAATCCACCCTCGCGGTCTTTTCGGCGCTCGGCCACGAGCTTAAAGAGATCGAGGACTGGAACTGCTGCGGCGGGGCCAGCGCCCGCGTCGTGGACAGGTTCCTCTCCCTCGGGCTGCCCGCCCGAAACCTCCTCATAGCCAACAAGGCGGGCAAAACCCTGATCGCTCCCTGCGCGGGCTGCTTCAGCAACGTCCGCAACGCCCTTTCGGTCTTCAGGGAGGGCGGCGAGGAAGCCAGGAAACTCGAAGAGTCCCTCGGCGAGGAGTACGGGAAGGGCGTCGAGGTCTGGTCGCTGGTCGATTTTTTCAACCGCCCCGGAGCCATCGAGGAGCTTCGCTCGAAGGTTAAAAAGCCCCTCACCGGCCTCAAGGTCGTCGCCTACTACGGCTGCCAGATGGTCAGGCCGCCGGAAATAGCGGGCTCCACCGAGTGGGAAAATCCCATGACTCTGGAAATGGCCTGCGAGGCGGCGGGCGCGACGGCGCTGGACTGGTCCTACAAGGTGGACTGCTGCGGGGCCGACCTCGGCATCAGCCACGGGAAGCACTGCAGCGAGCTGGTCTCGAAGCTCGGGGCGGCGGCCAAAGAGGCTGGCGCGGACGCGATAGTAGTCTCCTGCGGCCTCTGCCAGGCCAACCTCGACATGCGGCAGGCCGAAACCAGCATCCCGGTGCTCTACATCACCGAGCTTATTGGCGAAGCCCTCCAGTGTCCCGGACGGGAAAAGTGGTGGGGAAAACATCTTATAAATCCGGCGGGCCTTTTTTAGGTTCCCTGATAGGCGAAGAATGAAGGAAATAAAAGCCGAAAACACTGCGGTTGTCGTGGGTGGCGGCCCTGCGGGGATGCAGGCCTCGCTCGCCCTCGCCGCGAGAGGCCACCAGGTCTTTCTGGTGGACAGCGCTCCTTCCGTGGGCGGGCTCTTTCCGCTTCTGGACAACCAGTTTCCGACCCAGTCGTGCGGCCTGTGCTTCATGGCGTGCGACACGCCGACCTATTGCCCCTTCCTCCAGTGCCACCTCCACGAGAACGTCGAGACGATATCCTCCGCCACGGTTTCGAGCGCCGAAAGGAGCGGGGAGAACTGGAAACTACACCTCTCCTGCGCCCCGTCCCGGGTGAATCCGGAAAAATGCACCGATTGCGGCGCCTGCGAGGCCGTCTGCCCGGTAGAGGTGAAGCGCGAGTTCGGCGAAGGGCTTGAGACCCGGAAGGCGGTCTACCGCTACTACCCCAAAGCCATCGCCAAGGGGTACGCCATCGACAGCGAGAACTGCACCCGCTGCGGCAAGTGCGTCTCGGCCTGCAAGTCAGGCGCAATCGACCTCGACGCTCCCGTAAGCTCCCGCACGATAGAAGGGAAGGCGGTTATCCTCTCCTTTGGCGCGGAGATTTACCCCGCCTCCGGCAAGGGGGAATTCGGCTACAACCGCTACCCCAACGTCCTTTCGGCGGTGAAGTTCGAGCGCATGCTGGCCGCGGGTTCGCCCTCGCTCGGCCTCCCTGTCCGCCCCGGCGACGGAAAGACCCCGGGCAGCCTCGCCTTCATCCAGTGCGTCGGCTCCCGCGACCCGGCTTACGGCAGGCCCCACTGCTACAGCGTCTGCTGCATGTTCGCGCTCAAACAGGCCCTTTTCGTCAAGGAGCGCTCGCCGGAGCTTACCGTCACCGTCTACTACATGGACATCCGCGCCTTCGGCAAGGATTACGAAAAATACTACACGAAGGCCAAAGAACTCGGCATCGAGTTTGTCCGCGCCATCCCCTCGGTGATACGGCACAGCCCGGCGACGGGCGACCTCGATATAGAGGTGCGCGAGGGGGGGAAACCCGTCCTTCGCCGCCACGAGCTTGTGGTCCTCTCAGCAGGTTTCACGCAGGGCGAGGGGGCGAAAAAGCTGGCGGGAGTTTTCGGCCTGACCCTTTCGCCCAACGGCTACTCCTGCGGCGAGTTCACCCCCTGCGAAACGGGGCTTCCCGGCCTCTTCGTCTGCGGAAACCTCTCCGGCGCGAAGGACATACCCGACGCCACGCAGGAGGGCTCCCTCGCGGCGGCCCTCGCGGGAGAGCTTCTGAACGCTCCCGCTTCGGAAGGACTCGCCGCCGCCCCCACGCCCGCCGACTGGCGGGAGGAAGCGCCGAAGATCGGGGTCGTGCTCTGCGAGTGCGACGGCTTCAACACTTCAAAAGTTCCCTTCGACGTGCTGGCCGGTGAGATCTCGGTCGATCCCTCCGTCGCTTTCGTAGAGCGCGTCTCCCACGCCTGCTCCAAGGCCGGAATGAGCGAGGTCCGCTCCCTCTTCGCCGAAAAGGAGCCGAATCGCCTCGTCCTGGCCGCCTGCACCGAGCGGATAGTCGAAGACCACTACCGCCATATGTTTAAGACGATGGGGGTGCATGAAGGGGCGCTGGAATTCTCCAGCCTGCGCGAGGCCGTGATGACCGGCGACCCGGCGGCTCCTCTCGCCTCGGTCCGTTCGGCGCTTAAATCCTCGGAACTCACAGGTTTTTCCGGGACCGTGCGGGAGTCCGCCGACAAGTCCGTCCTCGTGGTCGGCGGCGGCGTGGCGGGACTCAGCGCGGCTCACAGGCTCTCCTCTCTCGGCCACCCGGTCTACCTCGTCGAGAAGGAAGAAGAGCTCGGCGGGCTGGCTGTGACCAGCGCCTACACAGTAAAGGGCGGCGACCCCAAAAAGTTCGTCGAAGCGCTGATTGAAAAGGTCAACGCCGCACCGAACGTCAAGGTCTACACCGGCGCGAGAATAACCAACGCGAAGGGCAGAATCGGCGCTTTTAGGACTACGCTTGAGACCGGAGACGGAGAGGCCGAACTCGCCCACGGCGGCGTGGTCTTCGCCACCGGAGCCGTACCCGCCAGCCCCGCCGTTTACGGCCTCGGCAAAAACCCGAAGATAATCACCCAGAAGGGGATGGAAAAACTCCTCGCCGGAGGTTGCTTCCGGGGCGGCAGCGTCGTGATGATCCAGTGCGCCGGGAGCCGCGAAGAGGGCGAGGGGAAGCTCCCCTACTGCTCCCGCGTCTGCTGCACGCAGGCCCTGAAGAACGCCCGCAAGATAAAGGAACTTAGCCCCGATTCGCAGGTGACGATCCTCTACCGCGACCTTCGCGCCTACGGCGACTACGAGCTTCTCTACCGCAAGGCCCGCGAGGAGGGAGTCCTTTTCACCTCTTTCGACCCCGGAAACCCGCCCGTCGTTGAGGCCGCCGAAAATTCCATTCAGGTCTCGTGGCTGGAGCCCTCCTTCGGGGAGACCCTGACCGAGATGCCGGACTACCTCGTACTCTCCGTCGGCATGGTCCCCGCGATAGAGGAGAACCTGCGGCTCTCCTCACTCTACGGCGTAGAGATAGACGACAACGGCTTTTTCACCGAGAAGAACGCCAAGAGCGCGACGACCGACCTGACCCTTCCCGGCCTTTACGTGGCCGGAACAGCCCACGCGCCCAAGCACATCGGCGAGGCGGTGACGCAGGCGGGGGCGGCAAGCGCCAGGCTCTCGGCCCTTCTGAGCGCAGGGGAACTCACCGCGCCCTTCAACGTCTCCACCGTGGACGAGCGGCTTTGCAGCCGGTGCGGGCTCTGCGTCGAAACCTGCCCCTACGGGGCGAGGGAGATAGACGAGGAGAAGAAAACGGCGGCGGTGGACGCGGTGCTCTGCAAGGCCTGCGGAAGCTGCGTCACGGTCTGCCCGAACAAGGCGGCGAAACAGTTTGGTTATTCGCCAAACCAGATTCTTTCAAGTCTCGACGAGATTCTTTAAGTTATTTTCACGCGCGTCATGCGCGGTTTAAAAGGTAATGGACATGTCGGAAACAGCTAAGAATATTGAGAACTTCGAGCCGCGCATAGTGGCCTTCCTCTGCCACTGGTGCACCTATACCGGGGCGGACCTCGCGGGCACCACCCGCCAGCAGTATCCGCCCAACGTCCGCGTCGTTCACCTCATGTGCTCCGGCGCGGTGGACGTGGTCTACGTGATGAAGGCGCTGATGGACGGGGCCGACGGCGTGATCATCGGCGGCTGCCACCCCGGCGACTGCCACTACCAGTCCGGCAACTACAAGGCGCGCCGCAGGGTCGCGATACTCAAGACCATCCTCAAAGAGTTCGGCATCCCCGAGGAGCGCGTCACCCTTAAGTGGATAAGCGCCAGCGAGGGAAGGCTTTTCGCCGAGACGGTGAGGGAGGTGACCGCGAAGATAGCGGCGCTTGGCCCCTCTGAATTCAAGAGAGAGTGGGACGTTTAAATGAATATCGGCAGACTGACCAGCACATCCGATCCCGTAACCGCTTCGCGGGAGTTCCTCGCCGGGCTGATTGAAAAGTCCGTGGTGAAAGAGGTTCTCGTCCCCGCCGTGCAGCCGGGTGGGAGCGTCGCCCTCGCTCTCTTCGCGGACTCTGAGGAGCTTCGCGCCTCCGCCCTTCCCTGGGCTCCGGTAATGGGGTTTCAGGGCGCGCGCGCCCTCTCGCGCATCGCCTTCACCGACCCCGGCGTCCGCGTCGCGGCGGTGCTTCGCCCCTGCGAGGCCAGGGCTGCGGTGGAGCTTGTAAAGCTCGGGCAGATAAAGCCGGAGAACATCCTCTTCATCACCGTAGACTGCCCCGGAACCTGCGAATTGAAGGGGTTTGCGGAGTCGAAGCTCGACCCGGTGAAAACCGCCGCGAAGCTCATCGGGCAAATGGCTTCGGGAGCGATCGTCCCTCCGGCAGAGCTCCACTTCCGCTCCTCCTGCAACATCTGCGAGAACCCCTCCGCAAAGTTCGGGGACATCCGCCTGAACCTCTTCGGCTGCGATGGGGCTCTTGAGATAGAGGCCGAAGACAAGGTCGCGGCAGAGCTGGAAAAGGCGGGGCTGGCGGTTTTCGGCTCCGAACCCTCTCCGGAGAGGGAAAAGGTAATCGCTGAACTCAGAGCGCTCAGGGAAAAGGCCCGCGACGAGCTCTTCAAAACTTTCGAGTCCGAGGCCGGTTCGCTTGAGGGGTTCAAGAAGGCTTTCTCCACCTGCATACGTTGCCTCAACTGCATGGAGAACTGCCCCATCTGCTACTGCAAGGTCTGCATCTTCAAATCCTCCCTCTTCGAGCACGAGGGGAGCAGGTACGCCGGGTGGGCGGCGAGGAAGGGCGTGCAGAAGATGCCCTCCGAAACCATGCTGTTTCACATGACCCGGCTCAGCCACATGGCCTCTTCCTGCATAGGCTGCGGCCTTTGCGACACCGCTTGCCCGATGGGGCTCCCGGTGTCCACGCTCTTTAGAAAGACCGCCGCCTCGGTGCAGTCGATGCTCGGCTACGAAGCCGGAAAGAGCCTCGACGAGCCCGTACCGGTTTCGACGTTCAGAGAAGACGAACTTCGGACAGAGTCCGGCGCGAAAGATCATTAGGCTGGCAACAGGTATTCAAGAGAACAACAGTAGGCGTTAAGTTTATAGAGGTTGTTTAAAAACGTCGCGAGAAGCCCCGGTTTCAAGGAGACGCGGAGCGAGACGCGAGACAGCACAACCGCTTTTAAATTTGGCTTTGGATTTTTTCACCAGGCTAGGAGTCGCCGAGCAAGGGCGCGAAGACAGTATCGTGAATACGGCGAGCGCCCGGCGGAGGCGGCAACGACGCATGGCGGAAAAAGACGAAGCCAACAAAGGATATAGCCTGCAAGGAGGATTTAATATGAGTCAAAAAACCATCGCCAGCGGAGACAGGACCATCCTTCCCGAAGGGGCGAAACTCATCCCCGTCTACGTCATGGGGAAGAAGTACCTGCTGCCCGAGACTCTGACCGTACAGAAGGCGATCGAGTACGCGGGCTACAAGTACATACGCGCCTGCGGCTGCAGGGGCGGCATCTGCGGCGCCTGCCCGACGGTGTGGCGCGTCATGGGGGACTACACCCTCCACTTCGGCCTGGCCTGCCAGACGGTCATCGAAGAGAACATGGTGCTGGCGCAGCTCCCCTTTTTCCCGGCCAACCGCGCCGTCTACAAGCTCGAAGAGCTCAAGGCCGCCGCCGAGACCCTCGCCGTCCTCTATCCGGAGATAATGAAGTGCGTCGGCTGCAACACCTGCACCCGCGCCTGCCCGATGGAGATAGACGTGATGGGCTACATCAACGCGGCGATGCGCGGAGACATAAAGAAGGCGGCGCTAAAGTCCTTCGACTGCATCCAGTGCGGCATGTGCTCCGCCCGCTGCCCCGCGCAGATCGCCCACTACCACGTTGCGCAGCTCTGCCGCAGGCTTTACGGCAAGTGCGTCATTCCTCAGGCGGATCATCTGGAAAAGAGAGTCACGGAGATAGAATCGGGCAAGTATGACACGGCGCTCGAAGCGCTTACCGCCCTTTCGATGGAAGAACTGAAAAAACTCTACGTTGCCCGCGAGCCGGAGCCCATGAATTCAAGGGGCTGGGAGCCGGAAGATAAATCCAACCTCTAAAAAATATGAGATTGGGGGAAAACGTTATGAGAGCCCCGGATTCAAGGAGCCGCGCAGCGAGGAGCGAGACATAACTTTTTGTTAGGCGAGCGCCGAGCGAGCACGCGACACAGAAGGCGGGGCTCGCAATAGTTTTCAAAAACCTCCGAACGCAAATAATGCGTATCTGAACAGGAGATTCAAGATGGGTTACACGCCCGAAATGAAAGAACTGATCAAGCGCGTCGAGGCCACGAGAAGCGAGCGCGTGGAGCGCAACAGGCGCGGCGAAAATTTCACACCTATGACGCTCGACCAGCGCCACGACGTGCTCTCGAAGTTCCACCCGGATTACATGCCGGAGGGGCGCGTCGCAGTGCGCTACGGGCAGAACAAGGGCGACGTCTATCCCGAAGAGGTGGTCGCCTGCCTTGAGTCCTACCCGCGCATAAACCCCGATCTGGTCAATTTCGACGACCTCGAAACGAAGACGACCGACGTTCTCGTAATCGGGGCGGGCGGAGCGGGCACTTCGGCGGCGCTCATAGCGGCCGAGAACGGGTCAAAGGTAATCCTCGCCACCAAACTTCGCCACGGCGACGCCAACACCGTCATGGCCGAAGGAGGCATTCAGGGCGCGGACCACGAGGTTGACAGCCCTTATTACCACTACCTCGACTGCATCGGCGGCGGGCACTTCACCAACAAGCCCGAGCTGGTCGCCGCGCTGACCCACGACGCCCCCATCGTCATCCGCTGGCTGGAGCAGCTCGGCATGATGTTCGACAAGCACCCGGACGGGCGGATGTTCGTCCGCCACGGCGGCGGAACCTGCCGCAAGCGCATGCACTCCGCGGGCGACATGACCGGCTCGGAGATAATGCGCGTGCTCCGCGACGAGGCGAGAAGCCGCACCGCTTCCATCGACATCGTCGAGTTCACCGCGGCGGTCGAGATACTGAAAGACGCCCAGGGCAGGGTTTGCGGCGCACTCATGTACAACCTCGAAACAGAGGAGTACATGGTGATTCGCGCCAAAGCCGTGGTCATAGCCACCGGCGGCAACGGCAGGCTCCACATACAGGGGTTCGCCTGCACCAACCACTACGGAGCGACAGCCGACGGCCTCGTGCTGGCCTACCGCGCCGGGGCGGCCTTCGATTTCCTCCACTCCACCCAGTATCACCCGACGGGAGCCGCCTACCCGGAGCAGAACGTCGGCCTCCTCATCACCGAGAAGGTGCGCGGCCTGGGAGCCAACCTGCTGAACATAAACGGCGAGCAGTTCGTCTTCGAGCGCGAGCCCAGAGACGTGGAATCGGCGGCGATTATCCGCGAATGCACCGAAAGGGGGCTTGGAATCCGCACCCCCGTCGGCAGGCTCGGCGTCTGGCTCGATTCCCCGATGATAGAGCTCCTCGACGGCCCCGGCACGGTGGAGCGCGAGCTTCCCGCGAAGTTCATGCAGTTCATCCGCTACGGCATCGATATCCGCAAAGAGCCGATGCTGATCTATCCCACCCTCCACTACCAGAACGGCGGGATTCGCATCAACGCCAACACCGAAACCGGCGTCCCCGGCCTCTTCGCGGCGGGCGAGGTCACCGGCGGCGTACACGGCGAGAACCGCCTGATGGGCAACTCCCTGCTGGACGTAACCGTCTTCGGCAGAAGGGCCGGCAAGAGCGCGGTGGAGTACATCAAGGGAATTTCGGGCGAGCTTGGCGCTCCCACCCTCGACCACATCAAGGGGCTGACGAAGGAGCTGGATTCCCTCGGCGACATCCCCAAGGACAGGATCGCGCCGATACTGCTGCCGGATTACACTACGCCGGAAGTCAGACAGCATCAGCTTACGGCTCATTACGAAGGCACCATGCGTTAAGGAAGTGCGGACGACGCTTCATCCCGGCTATCGGCATCGCACCTGGGGACGAGGGTTTCGCTTAACCTGATTGGATAAACTGAAAAATTTGAAAGTCTTCTGCACTCCGGATACGACGTAGGCGGGGTATAGAAGACTTTCATGCGGAGGCTGGATGAACGTTCATGAATTTCAGGCGAAAGAAATACTGAAGAAGTACGGTGTAACGGTGCCTCGCGGCATCGTCGTCGAGACTCCCGAGGCGGCGGAGGCCGCCGCGAAGGAGCTTGGAACCCCGGTCGTGGTCGTCAAGGCGCAGATACACGCGGGCGGGCGCGGCAAGGGAGGCGGCGTCAAGGTCGTCAAGGGGCCGCAGGCCGCGCGCGACGCGGCGAAAGCGCTTCTCGGGATGCAGCTCGTCACCCACCAGACCGGACCGGAGGGCAAAAAAGTCCTCAAAGTCTACGTCGAAGAGGGTTGCGACATTGCCCGCGAGCTTTACCTCGGCATGGTCATCGACCGCGCCACCGGCTTCGTCACGATAATGGCCTCAACCGAGGGCGGGACCGAGATAGAAGTCGTCGCCTCGAAGACCCCCGAGAAGATAATCAAGAAGGCTATCGACCCGGCGGCCGGTCTCATGCCCTGCCACGGCAGGTCGATAAGCTACCTCCTCGGGCTCGAAGGCGAAGCCGCCAAAAACGCCCAGAAGTTCATAAACGCGCTCTACAAGGCCTTCGTCGAGTGCGACGCCTCGCTGGCGGAGATCAACCCCCTCGTCGTCACCTCCGAGGGCAAGGTAATCGCGCTGGACGCCAAGATGAATTTCGACGAAAGCGCCCTCTACCGCCACGCCGACATCGAGGCGTTGCGCGACGAGAGCGAGGAAGACCCCCGCGAGCTCGAAGCTGGCAAGCTCGGCCTCAACTACATCAGCCTCGACGGCGAAATAGGCTGTATGGTCAACGGGGCTGGGCTGGCGATGGCCACGATGGACATCATCAAGCACTACGGAGCCGAGCCCGCCAACTTCCTCGACGTGGGCGGCGGCGCAAACGCCGAGCAGGTCGAAAACGCCTTCCGCCTCATCCTCTCCGACCCCAAGGTAAAGTGCGTGCTGGTCAACATCTTCGGCGGCATCATGCGCTGCGACACAATCGCGGAGGGCATCATAGCCGCCGCAAAGGCTATAAAGCTCAGCGTCCCGCTGGTCGTCCGCCTTCAGGGAACCAACGTAGATCTGGGCCGGAAGATGCTCGCCGAGAGCGGCCTGCCGATAATTTCAGCCGAAACCATGAGCGAGGCCGCCGAAAAGGCTGTCGCCGCAGTCCGCGGTTAAGAGGGGACAACAATGAGCATACTAGTCAATAAAAACACCCGCCTCATAACCCAGGGCATCACCGGCAGTAACGGCAAATTCCACTCCGAGCAGTGCCAGAAATACGGCACAAACCTCGTCGGCGGCGTCACCCCCGGCAAGGGCGGGCAGTCCATCATCGGCGTCCCGGTCTTCGACACCGTCGATCAGGCCGTCAAGGAAGCCGGGGCCAACGCCTCGATGATCTTCGTCCCCGCCGCCTTCGCCGCCGACGCCATCATCGAAGCCGCCGACGCCGGAATCGAAGTGATCATCTGCATCACCGAAGGCATCCCCGCGCGCGACATGATAGGCGTCAAGCGCGCCCTTTGCGGCCGCAGGGTTCACCTCGTCGGCCCCAACTGCCCCGGCGTCATCACCCCGGAAGAGTGCAAGGCGGGCATCATGCCCGGCCACATCCACAAGAAAGGCCCCGTCGGCGTAATATCACGCTCCGGCACGCTGACTTACGAGGCCGTCGGCCAGCTCACCGCCCTCGGCATCGGCCAGACCACCTGCCTCGGCATCGGCGGCGACCCGATAATCGGCACCACTTTCGTCGACGCCCTGGGGCTCTTCAAGGACGACCCGGAGACCGAAGGGATAATAATGATCGGCGAGATCGGCGGAAGCGCCGAAGAGGAAGCCGCCGCCTACATCAAGGCCAACATAAAGGTGCCCGTCGTCTCCTTCATCGCCGGGCAGACCGCCCCCAAAG
This sequence comes from bacterium, assembly GCA_004322275.1. NCBI lineage: Bacteria > bacterium. Next base: position 1,614 of record SCTA01000013.1, on the reverse strand, counting down.
GCAAGCGCATGGGCCACGCGGGCGCGATAATAGCGGGAGGCAAGGGCACCGCCGCCGAAAAGATGGCAGCCCTCACCGCCGCCGGAGCCCACGTAGTCAAGTCGCCAGCGGATATGGGGAAGAAAATGGCGGAACTGCTCAAGTAGGTCATTGATCGTCATTCCCGCGAAGGCGGGAAACCAGTGTAGGGTGTGTTAGCCGCGAAGCGGCGTAACGCACCATTTTAAACACAACAAGCAAACGCAAAATGTGGCCGCCTTCCACCGTGAAGGCGGCTTTTTTTTTGTGGTGATTTTGTCTCTTCATATACGCCGATGTTTAGGACTGCATAATAAATAGAAGTTGACTTTTAAGGCTGGCATTATCAAATTAGATTCCAGAAGAGTGCTTTTCTAACATAGAGGCGAATGGCATTAACTCTGACTGTAAGGGTATGCACATTCGTATAGGGGCATTATGTTTGAATGGTTGTCAAATTCAAAATGGACGGGGATAAGCGCTCTGGCAGGAATAGCAGCAATATACTTTGAATCGAAGAGGCGCAAACTCCATATTAAGAAAGCTAGTACGCCAAGCTTAGCCCTCCCTAAAAGTGAAGCCCATGAACTGGTTGGCAGATTTGTCGCCATATATAAAGCTCACGGGATAGAACGCATGCAAATTCCGCGTTTTCTCGGGGATAATTATGGTCTTAAAATTGCTCATTTAGAAACAGATGAAAAATTAATGCATGAAATATCTGATACAATATTAAACTATACATGCTCAAGCTTTGGCATTACCAGAAATTGGCTGGATGGTGTAAAATCAGAAATTTACCCCTATAAATACTATGATAAAAACCTAAGAGGATTCATTGATTTTTTGGAAAGTATAAAAGCAGAGCATGGAGAAATACAAGCTTTTGTAATTAAATGCGAGAGCGATAGATTGCAAAAAGATGAATCCAGATTTCACGTAGCTTTTGTTTTTAGAGGCTTGCTATATCACTGGGATGATATTGGAGAGAAGTCTATCTGGAGATATTACCCCCTTAATGATACTTTGTGTTGGGGGTATACAAGGACCAGAATACAAATCAAAGCAATGGTGCTTGTTTTATGGCAGTTCAATATTCATCCCTTCGGTTGTGTATTGCCTGAAAAAGATGTCAATAATCTCGTTGAAGGACTCGTATTTCCGGAGCCTTTGATACCAAGCCATTGGGTGGCTTGGTACCCGGATGACTATATATTTGCTGAGGGAGAAAGCTGCCAGGTTGCAGACGGAAAAGAAGCACTTGCTGTCCGGGAAGAAATGGAACGCATGGGCTGGATGAAATACCTGATTGAAAAAACAGGACCATTGCGGGTGCCACATCGCAAATCGTGATTGGTAACTAGCCGCAGGTGGGCTCGGCCCACTAAATCCTAAAAACATTAATGTAATTCTACACTTGCGAGGCATTGCCTCGCGCTCCTTGGGTACTTCTTTTAGAAAGAAGTACCCAAGAAATCGGCCCGGGAGGTTCCGCTCGCTCTACGAGCGACCGGTCGCTGCGGCGGGGGCGTGAGGGGGCACCCGTTCGCTGCGCTCACTAAGACCCCCCCGCCGCCCTTTCCGCCTCCGCTCCCT
>SCTA01000012.1 GCA_004322275.1 bacterium | reverse complement strand
GCTCGCCGAGCGACGAACGAGCGAGCTTTGGGCACAAAGGGAGCGCGACTTTTCTTTCCCCCATTTCTTTTGGTCGCTCAAAAGAAATGGGGCCGGGCGCGGGCGGGCAGCCCGCAAAGTATCAAATATCCATTCATTGCAATAGTTGGGTATCGCTACGCTCCACCCAACCTACTTACTACACCAAACCTCGCTAATTAGAAATCAAGGGTGCCCTCGGGCAATACCCCTAATTTCCTTATCGCATTTTTAAGTAGATTTTCATAAGCATCGCAAACGTCATCAGCAGCAGCATTAATTTCTTTAACAACTTTGTCATATCTCTCGGGTTGTTCGTATTTCAATTCTTCGGGAACTCTATAAAAACAGACAGGGCCGGGAGCATTACCAAGGAAAGCACGGAAAGTGTTAGAATGGAAAGTGTTAGAATTTATTAATTGAATGAATTTATCCACAGATTTACTTAGAGCAATCCTTAAACCCTCTAGATCTGGATCAATAAACTCGAATGCTGCATTGTTACATAAATAGTCAAAATCTCTAAGTTGTCTTGTGTCTTCGTTCTTAAAATCAGCTTCAGCAGAGAATTCTTTTCTTAAGAAATATATACAATTTCTCCAAGGGAGAACTATAACCAATTTTTCAAATATCTTTTTGTCAATATCCACGGTTTCGCTAACACTAGCGATTCCAATATTCCTATTAACCTTATCGTACCATTTATCGCGATGCGATCTAAGTTCGGCTTCTGAATATTTAGTGCCTATCGGGTGTTGATGGTCATACGAACTCATGTCAGCATGGCAATCTAAACAAAGGGCGATAGCATTTTCAGCGGAGTTGTCACCGCCCTTGGATTCCAACTTTATATGGTGAACTGCAACCTTTATCCCGCAAAATTTATGACAAAGACAGCAGTGCCGCCCACAAGCAGCAAGAACTTCCTCTTTTACTTTTGGTGAGAATGACATAAAAATTCCTTCTTTTTCGGTGCGTTACGCTACCGCTAACGCACCCTACTTTTTCTCTAATTTCTCTTTTGCCACTTCCCTCGCCATCTTTACCACCGCCGCGACGACTTCGTTCTCGGGAACCTTTCCAACCACCTCCCCGCGCTTAAAAAGCAGCCCGTACCCTTTGCCGGAGGCTACGCCTACGTCCGCTTCCCTTGCTTCGCCGGGTCCGTTGACCTCGCAGCCCATTACGGCGACGGTGACGGGGGCGTCGAGGTCGGCGAGGGCCTTTTCGACTTCGAGGGCGAGGGTCTCGATGGGAAGGCGGGTTCTGGCGCAGGTGGGGCAGCTTATCACCTCGACCCCGCGCCTGCGGATGCCGAGAGCGCCGAGTATCCACCACGCGACTTCGACCTCGCGCACCGGGTCGCCGGTGAGGCTTACCCGCAGGGTGTCGCCGAGCCCTTCGTAAAGCAGTATCCCTATCCCCACGCCGGATTTGACGCCGCCGCGAAAGACTGTGCCCGCCTCGGTGATGCCGATGTGGAGGGGGTAGTCGCGCTCGGCGCTCATCAGCTTGTAGGCGGCTACCGTCTGCATCACCTGCGAGCCCTTGAGGCTGACCTTTATCCTGTCGTAGTCGAGGTCTTCGAGAATACGCACGTGGCCGAGGGCGGATTCGACGAGCGCCGCCGGGGTGGGGCCGCCGTGCTTTTCGAGCACTTCCTTCTCTACGCTGCCGGAATTGACCCCGATGCGGATGGGGATGCACCGTTCGGAGGCGGCCTTTACCACCTCTTCGACCTTCCACCGCGCCCCGATGTTGCCGGGGTTGAGGCGGAGGCCGTCCACGCCGCTTTCGAGCGCCATAAGCGCGAGCGTGTGGTGGAAGTGGATGTCGGCTATGAGGGGGAGGTTAACCTCCGCCTTGATTTCTTTAAGTGCTTTGGCCGCGTCCTCGTCGGGGACGGCGAGGCGCACTATCTCGCAGCCCGCCGCCTCCAGCCTCTGTATCTGCCGGATGGTGGCCTGTACGTCGCGGGTGTCGGTGTTGGTCATCGACTGGATGGAAACCGGGGCGTCGCCGCCGATCTTCACCTTGCCGACGCTTAGTTGCCGGGTTTTTCTGCGCTCCGGAGCGCCGGAGGTAATCACAGGAGATCCCCCTGCCGGGTGGGGCGTTCAAGCCCGAAGTGGAGGTAGGCGGCGTCGGTGGCTATCCTCCCCCGCGCGGTGCGGGCGAGATACCCCTGCTGGATGAGGTAGGGCTCGTAAACGTCCTCGATGGTGTCTTTCTGCTCGCCTATCGCCGCCGCTATCGTCTCCACGCCGACGGGCCCGCCGCCGAAGAGCTTTATTATGGTGGTGAGTATCCGGCAGTCCATCCTGTCGAACCCCTTTTCGTCCACGTCGAGCGAGCCGAGGGCCTTGTCCGCGACCTCGCGGTCTATCGAGCCGCCGTGGCGCACCTCGGCGAAGTCCCTAACCCGCCGAAGGAGGCGGTTGGCTATGCGCGGGGTGCCCCTGCTCCTGCGGGCTATCTCCCACGCGCCTTCCCCGGTCAGTTCGACCCCGATTATCCCGGCGGAGCGCACTATTATTATCTTGAGCTCCTCAGGGGAGTAGAACTCAAGCCTCCCCGTGACGCCGAAGCGGTCGCGAAGGGGCGCGGTGAGAAGGCCGGAGCGGGTGGTCGCGCCGACGAGGGTGAATTTGGGGAGGTCTATCTTTATCGAGCGGGCGCTGGGCCCCTGCCCTATCATGATGTCGAGCTGGAAATCCTCCATCGCGGGGTAGAGTATCTCCTCCACAACGGGGCTGAGGCGGTGTATCTCGTCTATGAAGAGCACGTCGCCCGCCGAAAGATTAGTCAGAATAGCGGCCAGGTCGCCGGGCTTTTCTATGACGGGGCCGGAGGTGGTTTCGATGCCGACGCCCATCTCGCTTGCGATGATGTTGGCAAGGGTGGTCTTGCCGAGGCCGGGGGGGCCGGAGAAGAGGACGTGGTCGAGCGGCTCTCCCCTTGTCCTGGCCGCCGCTATGAAGACGTGGAGGTTTTCCTTAAGCCTCTCCTGCCCGATGTACTCGGAAAGGCTGCAGGGACGGAGCGAGGAGACTCCCGAGTCCTCTTCAATCTTCACAGGCGTTATTATCCGTTCAGACATTTTCTACCTCAGCGCCGGGGCGCGAGAGCGCGAAGCGAAAGCCGAATGAGCTCTTCGACGGTTACTCCGGCGTCGGGCGAAAAGACACCCTCTACCGCCCGCTTCGCCACCGGGCGCGGATAGCCGAGCGCGATGAGGGCTTCCACCGCCTCGGAGACTGGACCGGCAGGCAGGGGGGTTTCGGCGTAGGCCGCTCCGGAATCGAAGGCCCCCACCTTCTCCCGCAGTTCTACGATCAGCCGCTGGGCGAGCTTCTTTCCCACTCCGGGGATGGTGCAGAGGGTCGTAACGTCGCCGCCACCCAGCGCGTCGCGCAGCCTCCCCGGTTCGAGGCCGGAAAGGACCTTGGCGGAGAGTTTCGGCCCAACGCCGCTCACGTCGCGCAGGAGGTTGAAGAGCCACTCCTCCCGCTCGGTGAAAAAGCCGTAGAGGGCGATCTCGTCCTCTTTTACTATGGTGACGATGCGAAGCGATACCGGCTCTCCCAGCGAGGGGAGGCGCGAGTAGGTCGAGAGGGGCAAAAAGACGCGGTAGCCGACGCCGTTTACGTCCAGCACCGCCTCGCCCACGGTGGAGCGAAGGAGATTCCCGGTGAGGGCGGCTATCATCTTCTGACCCCCGCCAGTATTGCGAGCGTCGTCGAGCGCGACCTGCCGTGGCAGATCGCAACCGCGAGGGCGTCGGCCGCATCCTCCGGCGGCTTTTCAGGGAGGCACAAAAGCCTTCTCACCATCTCCTGCACCTGCTCCTTTTCCGCCCTGCCGTAGCCCACCACCGAAGATTTCACCTGCAGGGGGGAATATTCCGTTATCGGAGTTCCGTTCTCTTCGAGGGAGAGGAGGGCCACGCCGCGGGCATGGCCGAGCTTAAGCGCCGAGAGTGCATTCTTCGCGGTAAAGATCGATTCGACCCCCGCCTCGTTCGGCTCGAACCTGCCGAGCACCTCCAGAAGCCCCCTGCGTATCTTTAAAAGCCTGGCCGGAAGAGGATCTTCGGATTTGGTCTTTATCTCTCCGTGGCCGACCCACGCCAGGCGGTTCCCCTCGAACTCCACAACGCCCCAGCCGGTGACGCGGGAGCCGGGATCGATGCCCAGGACGCGGATCATCACCCGGTTATGCTTTCCAGCTCCGAATCGTCTATGTCGAAGTTGGCGTAGACGTTCTGCACGTCGTCGTTGTCCTCCAGCATGTCCATCAGCTTCATCATGTTGATGGCGTCCTTGCCGGAGATGCTGACGGTGGTAGTCGGGATCATCGTAAGCTCGCCCGAATCGATCGGAATTTTCGCGGCCTCGATGGCCGAGCGCACCGCGTGGTAATCGGTGGGAGAGGTGGTCACCTCCCACTGGTCGCCAGCTTCCTGCACGTCCAGCGCTCCGGCTTCGAGGGCTACCTCCATGATCTTGTCTTCCTCGACCGACTTGGGCACGAGGATTAGTCCCTTGTTCTCGAAGAGGTAGCCGACCGAGCCGGAGGTGCCGAGATTGCCGTTGCACTTGGAGAAGGCGTGGCGCACGTCGGAGACGGTGCGGTTCTTGTTGTCGGTGAGGGATTCCACGAAGACCGCGACGCCGCCGGGGCCGTACCCCTCGTAGTAGATAGTCTCGTAGCTCGCCCCGCCGCTGTCGCCGGTGCCCTTGGCTATCGCCCGCTGGATGTTGTCCTTGGGCATGTTCTGCTCGCGGCCCTTGTCTATCGCGGTGCGAAGGCGCGGGTTGCCGTCCGGGTCGCCCCCGCCGATCTTCGCGGCAACGACTATCTCCTTCGCTATCTTTGCGAAAACCTTGCCTCTTTTGGCGTCTTCGCGCCCTTTTCTGTGCCTTATGTTAGCCCATTTACTGTGACCGGCCATCTTCAATCCTCACGCATGCGTTCAATATTTGCCGAAAACCGTTAATCGTTTAGCTTAACAGATTGGGCAGCCCGTAGAAAAGCCCCTCTTGTCCTTCGCATCTTTTCCTCCCGGGGTAACGCCGCAGCCGGGCCTTTAAAAACGCTCCTCCCTTGAAAAAAATTCCGAAAGGAGCGATTCTTCACCTGACTTTCAAACCTCCGGAGGAATGTTCCGATGAAGTTGAGGATTTTGTTTTCTTTCGCCCTGCTGGCGCTCTTTTGCTCCACCGCCGACGCGGCGAGAATGTTCGTAATCGAAAACGCCGAGATACCCCTCCGCGACGGCCCCGGCAAAGAGTTCCGCATAATCTCCGGCGTCCCCGCCGGGGCGGAGGTCGAGGTCGCGCAGGAAAAAAACGGCTGGTCGCGCCTCACGGCCCCCACCGAAGGGTGGCTCGCCTCCGACAGACTCACCGGGCAGCCCCCCTCCGCCGCGAAGCTCATCCAGGCGATAACCGAGGCGGAAATAGCCAAGGCCGAAAACCAGAGGCTGCTCGCAGAATCGGGAAGGGCGGGGCAGGAGCTCGGCGCCGCCGCGCAGGGGAAGGAAGACCTTCTGGGAAGAATCTCCGACCTCGAAAGGGAACTCGCCGAGTGGAAAAAACTTAACGCGAACGTGGTGAAACTGAAAGAGGAAAAGGAATCCGCCGAGGCGCGGGCCGCCGAAGCCGAAAGGCTCTCTTCCGAGCACCTAGCCCAGATGGAATCCATAAGAAACTACCGCAACGTCTTCGCCATCCTCGCGGGCGGCTTTGTCCTCGCAACGGGTTACATAATGGGGAGTTTCTTTTCTACCAGAAGAAGGCACAGCGCAGGGAAGATCAGGTTCTAGGGGTAGTTTTGAGGAATATCGTCATTCTCGCGCAGGCGGGAATCCAGGGAATAGTTGTGTAGGTCGCGCTTGAGGAACGAAAGCCGACAAAACCTATCGTGAAAACCTTTTTACAGCTTGCGAGGCATTGCCTCGCGCTCCTTGGTACTTCTTTTAGAAAGAAGTACCCAAGGGGTGTGGGGCAGAGCCCCACAGACGTAGACCGATGGGCTAAAGCCCATCCTACACAACTAAGCGCCGCTAGATTTAAGCATTTCTTCAAAAATATCCCACCTGTCTTTGTAACCGCCATCTTTTAATGGTCCTAAATTTATAGCTGGCATATTGCTGGGTTTTTCGTGCCAGTATGAGCCGCCGAAAAAATGATCTCTATTTTGCATTATTTCTTTGCCTGTTATTATATAGTAATCCTCCTGCTTTGAGATATCCCACAGCATAACGAACACGTAGATATGATCTTCCTTGATATCCTCCTGGCGTATTAAGAAACAATTCGGCTTGCGCAGGGTTTTAACTTGAACGCATAGAGGCCTTGAATCAGAATCGCCAAAGCTAACATACAAGTCTATTGACTTTGCATTTCCAAGAGTTATTGAAACTTGGTAGCCTAATTTGAACAACTTGCCTGCAACTAGGAATTCACCTGCCATTCCTGTTAATTGTCTTTCGGTGCTTTTATTGCTAGACATTATTTTTCCTCCTCCACCAACTGCCACTCCGCATACCCCTCTTTGCGCTCCGAAAGAACCCTCCCCTTCAACACAACGGACTTTTCCAAAGGATGAGTTTTTACCGTGGCGTAGGCGCGGACTATGGCGGCGATTGTGGCTTCCTGAAAGACCAGAGTTTCGCCGCTCGCAAGGGTGACGGTGGTGCGGATGTGCTTGTGCCCCTCGGGTATCTCGGTCCTTACCTCCAGAACTTCATTACAGGCGATAACTCTCTCCCCCATCAGAAGCGCTCGATCATCTTTTCGATGAGGTAGGTGGATTCGCGTATCGCCTGGTCGCTGAAGGGGCCGAACCATTCCGCCACGCGGCGGAACTCTCCCAGAAAGCCGTCCACGTCGGCGTTGTCGAGCAGGGTTTCGTTCTCGGAGAGGCTTTTGACGTAGTTTTTGAGCAGCTCGCGCCGCTGGGGGGTGGAAAAGATTATCTCGGCGTAGAGCGCCGGATCCTGCGCGAAGAGCCTGCCCACCATGTCCAGCTCCAGCCGGTAGATCGGGCTTGAAAACTCCAGCGTGCGCCGGAGGCTGACCTTCCTGTCGCAGAGGAACCGTCCGAAGGCGAAGGAGGCGAAGTGGCGCAGCGCCTGAACGACATCCATCATCTCGTCGTGCTCGGCAGGGTTGGAGCGCACGATTACCGCTCCCCACGCCGCGAGCTGGGCCACGACCCATTCGCACTTTTCGGGGTCTCGCCCCTCGGTGGCGACCACTATCTGCTTGTCGAGCGATTCGGTGGTGGGGCCGAACATCGGGTGGAGGCCGAGGACGGGGCCGGAGTGCGAGGAAAGCATCGCCTGAACCGGCTCTTTCTTTATCGAGGTGATGTCGGCGAGGATGCAGTCTTTTGAGAGGAAGGGGGAGAGGTTTTCGGCCACCTTCGCGGTAATGTTTATCGGCACCGAGAGTATGGCGAGGTCGAGGTCTTCGCAGAGTTTTCCTGCCTTGTCCCAGTCGTCACGCTCAAGCACCCTGACTTCGTACCCCGCGCCGGAAAACCACTTTACGAGCAGCCTTCCCATCGAGCCCGCACCGCCCACCACCAAAACCTTCGCGCCGGGGCGCAGCGCTTTGCCGGCCATCGTGCCCGTCTGTGTTATGCGCGAATTGCGAAGGATGGTGCGGAAGATCTCCTCGGCCATGTCGGGGCTGAGGCCAAGCTCCCCCGCCTTCCGGCGGCGGCTGGTGATAAGGTCTTCCTCGCGGGCGGGGTGGTAGACGGGGAGGTTTTGCGCCTTCTTCACCTCGGCGACCTCGGCCACCACAGCGGCCCTGTCGGCTAGGAGCCTGAGGATCATCCCGTCCAGTTCGTCGATCTTCTCCCGCGAATTTTTCAGAAGTTCTTCAACCTTCCCCATTTACCCTCCGAAAGTTTGGATTGGCCTCCCAAGTTACGAGGATACGGCCGCTTCTGTCAAGGCGGCCAGTGCGCTTCCAACCGCCTCCTTCTGCCAGTTTTTAAGCAGGGAGTTGAGAAGCGCACCCTCGGTTCCGGGCTCGGCCCTCGCTACCTTTTCAAGGGTGGCGGTGTTAACGAGAAGGCCGGGATCGATGAGGAGCTCCTCCGATCTCTTCGTCCTTACCGCCTTGAGCTTCGCCAGCCGCTCCTTTTCCTCTCCGGTCATCGGGGGGAACCGGGGAGCCTCCTCCCTCACCGGGCATTCGCCGGGGGGGAGGGCCAGCGCGGTCTCGATCGCTTCCATGAGTTCGCCCGAAAGCCTCCCCAGAATCCTCTCGGAAGCCCCCTTCGTCTCGAAAAGCTCTTTTTTGCTTTTCGGCGGCGTCACCGCCCAGGTCAGAAGGAGGTCGCCCGGCAGAACCTTGAAGGGCGGGCGGTCCCACTTTTGCGCCGTCCTGTCGCGAAGGTCGAGCAGCGCCTGAAGCACCGCGCACTGGCGGGGGGTGAACTTTCCCGCGCCCTTCGCTTCGAGGGCGGAAGGGGGCGAAAGGGGCGAGGGCTCGGCGTTTTCGAGGAGGGCGAATTCCTCTTTCGCCCACTCCAGCCTTCCGGCCTCGGTGAGCGCGCGCTCCAGCCTGTCTGCAAGCTCTTCGAGGTAGGCCACGTCGAGGGCGGCGTAGGCCAGCATCCCCTCGCTTATCGGCCTCGCGGACCAGTCCGCCTTCTGGAATTTCTTGTCCGCCAGAACCCCGAACTCCTCCATCAGGAGGGCGGCGAGGCCGATGGCTTTTCTTCCCAGAAACTGCGAGGCGATCATGGTGTCGAAGATGGAGCGGAAGGTAAAACCGTAATCCCTTTTGAGGAGCCGCACGTCATAATCGCAGCCGTGAAAAACCTTCCTCGTCGAGGGGTCGGCCAGTATGGCCCCGAGGGGGGTGATGTCCGCGCCCTTTGCGAGCGGGTCTATTACGTATATCTTCCCCTTTCGCGCCGCCTGGACGAGGCAGACCGAATCGCGGTAGCGGTGAAGACCGGCGGCCTCAAGGTCGAGGGCTACCGTGCCCCCTCCCGCAAGTTCGGCGAAAGCAAAGCTTATATCTCCCGGGGTCGATACGTAGCTGTATTGGGGCAAGGTCATCGGTTTCAATCTCCGGTTCGGGAGGTTTTTTTCTTTACCGGCGCGGGCTTACGGTGTCCGGCTATGGACCCGGCCATCGCCGCCGGGAGAGTTCAAACGAACGGCGGTTTAAAAAAAACCATGCGCCGGGAGATGAACTTTCTTGTAAAAAAACCTTTTCCTGCTTAAAAACGAAGGCTAAATGTAGGCCCTTAAGAGGAGAATTGCAATAATATGCCCTATAGACTCGGATTTCACCAATGGCGCCCCCACCCCTGGCACGGCCTTCCCGTGGGGCCGAACCCTCCCGAGGTGGTCACCGCCTATATCGAGATAACCCCCTTCGACCTCGTAAAGTACGAAGTGGACAAGACCTCCGGCTACCTGAAGGTCGACCGCCCGCAGAGAACCTCCTCCCAGCCCCCCGCCCTCTACGGCTTCGTACCGCGCACCTACTGCGGCAAGCGCGTGGGAGCGATGGCGGGCAAGGGGATAATGGGCGACGGCGACCCCCTCGACATCTGCGTCATAAGCGAGCGGCCGGTGAACAAAAGCGAAGTGATACTCTCCGCGCGCGTCGTCGGCGGCCTTCTGATGCTGGACAAGGGAGAGGCGGACGACAAGATAATCGCGGTGCTTGAAAACGACAACATCTGGGGGAAGGCGCGCGATATTTCCGATCTGCCCCCGGTGCTGGTGGAGAGGCTGAACCATTACTTCACCACCTACAAACTCGCTCCGGGCGAGGAGTCGCCGGTGCACATCGAAAAAGCGTACGGCCACGAAAGGGCTTTTGAGGTAATCGCGGCTTCGATAGAGGATTACAAAAAAGAATATGCCGGTTGAAATCACGGTAGGCCGCAGGGCGGTTTCGGCAAAAGATAACGGCTTGTCCTCTGACGCGGACACGGGTTATATTGGGCGTTCGCGTCAATTCATTTCTTTTGGTTTTGGGAGGAACGGGTTGTGAGACGACACAGCTTTATTGCCGGGCTTGCGGCCTTGGCCCTTATCGCCGGAGTGGCCACCCTCTCTTTCGCTGAGAACGGCGGGCTGCCCGGCTTCTCCGGCAGCGATTCCTGCAAGGATTGCCACGAGAAGACCTACGAGCAGTGGAGGCTGACCTCGCACGCCCGGATGCTCGTAGACGCCAAGAAAGACCCCACCGCCATCAAGGCCACCAGCTTTAACGACTCGATCCCCTTCGCCCCCGAGGATATCGCCTACACCGTCGGCAACCACTGGGTGCAGAAGTACCTCACCCGCATCGACGGCGTGCTCTACGTGCTGCCCAAGTACTGGAACATTCCGAAAAACGCTTGGGAGCCCTACTCGATTTTCAACTGGCGGCAGAACCCCTACAACATCTTCTGTGACGGCTGCCACACCGTAGGCTTCGACGGAAAGACAGAGACCTTCTTCGAGCCCGGCATAGGCTGCGAATCCTGCCACGGGCCGGGCAAGGCGCACGTCGAAAGCGAGGGTGACGTCGCGAAGATAGTCAACCCCCTCAAGCTTCCCAAAGAACGCGCCCTGATGATCTGCATGCAGTGCCACACCGACGGCACCGACACCACCTACAACAAATACCCCTTCGCCGTTAATTTCGTTCCCGGCGAAGACATAGCCAAATACACCAGCGACTTTTTCATGCCCAAGCCCAAGTCCAAGAAGTGGTACTGGGGCACCATGGATTTCATGGAGAGAAAGCGCATGTACTACTTCTTCGCCTCCAAGTTCTACTCCAACAACCGCGCCTGCGAGGTCTGCGGTTTCGACAGGGGCAAGACGGAGACTGCCGAGCGCTACATGTCGAGGGCCGAGTACTGCGGCACCTGCCACACCGCGCTAAACGCCGATTACAAGAGCCACTCGGGCCACGCCCCCGAACAGGCGCAGTGCACCGACTGCCACTCCCCCTCGATAGTCGAGGAGTGGGGTTCCTATTCGATACACGACCACAAGTTCGATTTCTCGCAGAACAAGATGGATTGCTCGGAGTGCCACGACAAGGCCGACCCCGAAGACAGGGCGGTAGCCTCCATAGCCGCCGACGGGGCCACCACCTGGAAGCCACAGCCCCCGGAGCACGAGTATCACTTCTACCCGGTAAATCCCCCCAAAGAGATGACCGCGAAGGAAGCATGCCTCTCCTGCCACAAGGAAAAGGACGCGGGCTGGGTTGACGGGCTGGTGCCTTCCACCATAGGCAAGATGCCCGCCAAGTAAGTGGAAAGCATATTTTGAAATCGAAGGCCGCACCCGCGTGGGAGCGGCCCCTTTTTCATGTTTGGCGACTGGTTAATTCGTTACTTCGTTTTGGCTGCTGCTGCCTCCAGAACCATTTTGGAAGCCTTGGCAAGGCTCGTGGCCAGAGCCACGGTGATTTTCTTATCTTCCGGAGCCATTTTTTCAAACAATTTCTCCAGATCCTTGACCTCTGGGCCGTGGGGGTCATGTTTTTCAACCAGAACCAGGAACACATCTGTTGGGAAAACCAACGCCCATTTATTGATTGCCGTGTATTGACTGAACTTGCTCATGATGTTCCCCTTATGAAAAAGGTTGCGTGGCACGTTAATACCTAGCATTATTTTTGTGGCTGTCAAGACCGGGGTGAGTGCGGCTCGCCTTCGTCCGGGGGCGAAAGAAAATCTTTGCGGAGCGGCGTTTCGGGGGTTAAATCAATAGGCGGCTTCGCCCTCCCGGTTTTGGTCCCGCCAAAAGAATTTTGGTGAGTCAAATCTTTGGAATGATTAAAAAAGTTATATTGTTTCGAGGCTTTATTTGTAGTAAACCTCTAACGCTCTAAAGAACCTGAACGGTATCTAAAATGAATAATCTGGCGCGGTTTTTCGTTCCCGGCAAGGAATCCCGGAGCGAGAGGGTGAGGCGGTAGCAGCGCTACGACGAAACCCTTGAGCGAAGACATGACGAAGCCGGGGGCGAAAAGGATGCGCCAGCCACCAAGGAGATCAAGATGTCCAAGACTTACAAGATAGCGGTAATCCCCGGCGACGGCACCGGCCCCGAGGTAGTGGCCGAAGGGCTTCGCGTCCTCGACGCGGCTGCGGGCAAGTTCGGCTTCAAGACCGAGAAGGTCACCTACGATTTCGGCGGCGACCGCTACCTTCGCACCGGCGAAGTCCTCCCCCCCAGCGCCGTCGGCGATCTCAGACAGCACGATTCGATACTCCTCGGAGCCATCGGCCACCCCGACGTGAAGCCCGGCATCCTCGAACAGGGGATACTGCTCAAGCTCCGCTTCGAGCTCGACCAATACATCAACCTTCGCCCCGTAAAGCTCTTCCCCGGCGTCTACACCCCGCTCAAGGACAAAGGACCCGCCGAGATAGATTTCGTCGTCGTCCGCGAAAACACCGAAGGGCTTTACGCCGGAGCGGGAGGCACGCTACGCAAGGGGACGATGCACGAGGTAGCCGTCCAGGAATCGATAAACACCCGCATGGGCGTCGAGCGCTGCCTGCGCTACGCCTTCGAGTACACCCGCAAGCGGGGTCAGGAAAAGAAGCTCACCCTCTGTGGCAAGACCAACGTCCTCACCTACGCCTTCGACCTCTGGGAGCGCGTCTTCAACGAAGTCGGCGAGAAGGAATACAAAGACATCAAGCGCGACTACGCTCACGTAGACGCCACCTGCATGTGGATGGTCAAGAACCCCGAGTGGTTCGACGTAATCGTCACCGACAACATGTTCGGCGACATCATCACCGACCTCGGCGCGATGATCCAGGGCGGCATGGGGATAGCGGCGGGCGGCAACATCAACCCCGAGGGCGTCTCCATGTTCGAGCCCATCGGCGGCAGCGCCCCCAAGTACACCGGTCAGGGGATAATCAACCCCCTCGCGGCGATCTGCGCCGCCGGGATGATGCTCGACCACCTCGGCGAGACGAAGGCCGCAAGCGCCATCGAAGAGGCGGTCATGTATGTCACGGGGAACAAGTTGAAGTCTCTGGCGGCAGGGAAGATGGGATACTCCACCTCTCAGGTGGGCGATCTGGTCATCGAGAAACTGCTGGCGTAGTTCTTAATAGTTCCCTGAAATGTGAACGCCCCGCCGGGTAAACCGGCGGGGCTTTTACTTGTTTATGATTAAGCCCGGAAATAGTTTTATGTTATCCCTGTTGTTTAATTCTTGTTAGTCTGCGATTGCTTGCGTTCCTCTAAATATTTATTTGCGTAGTTGCTTATTTCAACTCTGGGATTGTTGGCAAGGATCTTAAGAATATTATCAGAAATAGCAGGGTTATGGACAAGCCCAATCGGAGTGTAATTAACATCTATTTTTGAATCATTTAAAAGAAACAAAGCAATTTTGTCGGTAATATTTCTGTTTCGGCATATTTCCATGGAAATGCTGCTGTCGCTAAGTTCGGCCAATTGTTCCAAAATGTCAACGGGGGTATTGTTGTTGGCAGCGATCATTGTAAGAGAAGCTTTTTTGTTGTATAGCTCCCTGATATCGCTTTCAGTAAGGTTTTCATTTCCAGGAACTGACCACCTTACTGTACCATCCGGGTCATTCAGTAATGTCAACAGAATTTCACGAGGTGTGTTTCTGCCCACAGCTACACTTGTACGGACGCCGTCATCCTCATCTTTTGATAGCTTTTCAAGAACATCTGTTGTTACCGAAGGATTTGTGGCGACTAATGACCTGACTTCTCGTGAGGGAGCAGCGCTTAACAGCTTTAAAACATCTTTGTCGCAAGGTTGGCAATTCAATAAGCAGATTTTTTGTTCAGGGGAGATGTCGGCCCTTTTCTCAAGATAGCTGGAGGCTCCTGGTACGGGATTCCTAGGGCCGAACATCGGGTCAAATGGTGTGTCGAACATGGATCCGATGATGATTCTTATAAAAATATACAATGGATATAATGCAAAAAGTAAAAATACGATAATAAGTGTTTTTAGCAATCTTTTCATCGCGGCATTATTCCAATCAATCCGAAGGTTGGGCGGGCTCGGCCCGCCTGTTTACAGCTTGCTGGGCTTCGCCCCGCACCCTTGGTACTTCTTTTAGAAAGAAGTACCCAAGAAATCGGCCCGGAAGGTTCCGCTCGCTCTACGAGCGACCAGTCGCTACGGCGGGGGCGTGAGGGGGCACTCGTTCGCTGCGCTCACTAAGACCCCCCCGCCGCCCTTTCCGCCTCCGCTCCCTGCGTCACCTACGGGCCACGGGGAGGGCGAAAGGATGGCTCGTCCAAAAACGAAATAATGAAATATTTTTGGACTCGAAGGTAGAATGTCTACACCTATCTCTTAATAGCTGTAAAACAAATTACCTTCGAGCAAATGAGCAACAATTACCTTGCTCATTTGCGAGCCATCCTTTCGTCTCCCAAGGAGCCCGTACGCGGCGCAACGAGTGGAGGCGTCGGGCCGGCGCGGGGTCTTAACGGAGCGAAGCGTAGTGGGTGCCCCGTACGGCCCAGCCGGAACGAAGTGGTCGCGCTTTTTAAAGCGCG
>SCTA01000011.1 GCA_004322275.1 bacterium | reverse complement strand
CCTCACGCCCCCGCCGTAGCGACCGGTCGCTCGTAGAGCGAGCGGCTCCTTCCGGGCCGAGTTTTGCCCCACTTTTTCGACAAAAAGTGGGGCGCGGGTGCGGGGCGCGCCAAGCCCCGCAAACATAAACGATTTTCACGATAAGGTTTTGTCGGCTTTCGTTCCTCAAGCGCGACCTACGCCACTGGTTTCCCGCTTCCGCGGGAATGACGATATCCCACAAAGAACTAAACTCTCTCTTTTGTCCAGAAATCCGGGACTTTTTCCAGAAAAATTGGAAATTTCAAATTTTATTGGATGGGTTTTACCTCTTCATCCGATGCCCTAATAACGTAATTGCTTGTAATCATTAAAGAAAATAAAATAATAAACTCCGGGCACGCACCTTGCTTATTGTCTTGGTGACCGAGATGCTTAAAAGGAGCTTGCCATGAGGAAACTTTCAGAATCCCAGAAAAACGCCCGGCTGGAGGATGGACTGATTGTGAACAAGGCCACCGGCCGCAGTTGCCTCAGCAGCATGGGGCTTTATCTGAAGGCTATCCGCAAGACGAGACTCCTTGATTACGGCGAAGAGATTGAACTCGCCGTGAAAATCGCCTCCGGCGACGATTTCGCCAGGAGGATGATGATCGAATCGAACCTCCGGTTGGTGGTCAAGATAGCCAAGAGGTATACTAACAGGGGGATGACCTTCGACGATCTCATCGAAGAGGGCAACATGGGCCTTATCGTCGCCGTGGGAAAATTCAGAGGCGATAAGGGCGCGCGCTTCGCCACCTACGCCGGGTGGTGGATCGAGCAGTCGATCGAACGCGCCCTGCAGAAGCAGACGAAGCTTGTGCGGGTTCCCGTGCATGTTTCGGACGACCTCCAGAAGCTGAAGAGAGTCAGGGAGACCTTCATTCTGGAACGCCGGATCGAGCCTACGGAAGAGGAGCTTTGCGACCTCACCGGTTTTACGAAGGCTTACGTCGTCCGCCTCTCTTCCATCAATCTCCAGGTCTGCTCGATAGACCAGGAAGTTTCCATCGACAACGACAGCAGCTTCGCCGAAGTTCTCAGCGACCCCGATCAGAAGGGGCAGGCCGAGACCCTGATAAGCAATCAGCTCAATGACCTTCTGCTCTCGCTCCTTCCCGGTCTCAGCGACAGGGAGCGAGAGGTTATCGCCAGGCGTTTCGGCTTCGGCGACGCGGAAGAGGAAACCTTCGAGCAGATTTCGAGGGACATGGGCCTCAGCAGGGAGCGCATCCGTCAGATACAGAATGAAGCCATCGGCAAGATCAAGACTGCGTTCGCGGACAGGTACGGGGTAGGAAAAGATGTCCTAGAGGTGTGAGAGACGACGAAAGAAGGCGCCCCATGAAACGCTACGTCAACAAAATCACGGTTTCGGGCTTAACGGGTCTTGTAATGCTGACCGCGGCCGGCGCTTACGCGGGGCGCACCGTTCTGGGAAGATCCGACAACTCCTTCACCCCCGCCGCGCCGCTTTCGAGAAACGCTTTGGCGACCCAGAGCCGCGGAGTCGTCCCCACCCAGATCGAAAACGGAGTTTTTCTCACAACGGAGCATTTCAGGGTCTTCTGGGGCAACGACTTCGACAGAAACGATAAGGAGTGGGGCCAGAACGGCGAGAAAGGCACTCCCTTGTGGGTGGTCACCCTCGCCAACAGCATGGAGTACGCGCTGGGCGAGTACAATAGAATGGGGTTCGCCCCTCCCTACGGAGTGGAAAACTACTACATCGACATCTACGTCGGAAACACCGGGCTTCGGGTTTACTCCGACAAGACCGGAAAATTTGAAGAGATAGCGCTCTTCTCCGATTACTATGCCTTCGCCAACATCAACAGGGATTACGGAGTCGCCTACTTCATCTTCAACGACGATTTCTCCGCCTATTCCGAGGATGAGCTCCCGGTGCTGAAGACGGTGGCGGCGCACGAGCTTTTCCATGCTGTCCAGAGGGCTGAAGGATACCCCTGGGACGCCGAGAATATCGAAGACGGCCCCGAGTACATAGACGCGGAGCGGTGGACGGACGAAGGCTGGTGGGTCGAGGCTTCGGCTACCTGGATGGAGGAGGAGATTTTCCCGGACGTAAACGATTACACGAAATACGTCTCGGTCTTTCTCGCCGCGCCCTATCAGCCGCTCTTCACCCTCAACGGGCTACACGAGTACGGGGCGTCGATCTTCGCCGGTTACGTGAGATTCATGTCCGAAGGACTGGAGGCGCTGGTCGGGGTTATGTCCGACGCCTACCCGCTCGGCGTCGAAGAGGCCCTCAGAAAGAATATAGGCATATACAGCGGCGACAGCCTCGAAGATGCGGTGACAAAATTCTGGAGCATGGCCGCCAACCCCTCCGGCTACTGGCCCGACGGCGGGCTTTACGAGACCGACTACGCCCCGAAGGTCGCCGACAGCGTCGTCAGGCTGCCTTACAGCACCAGCGCGCCCGGCGGAAGAGCCCCCGGAAGGTTCGGCGCAAACCTCTTCACCCTCGACACGAGCGTTCTTCCCGCGCCGGTAACCCTGAACCCGAAGAGCGCCGAAGGCGATATGCGGTTCGCTCTCGTGGCCGGAGACAGCGCGAACGCGCGTGTCGCGAACCAGGACGAGATACTGTTGGCTCCGCCGGGCGGTGGAGGCGAAACGGCCTACGGCGCGGTGGTAAACGTCTCCGCCAACGGCGGACCCCTCGACTACAAACTGACCATAGGGGAAAAGCCGGGGAGCGCCGGCGGCTCCGGAGGCGGAGGCGGGGGCTGCTTCCTGGAGGCGCTTAGGCGCTGAAGGCGAACGGGTACTACCGGCGTCTGGGCCACAGGGCTCGGCGTCCCGGCGGCAACCGGATACCTTTTTGGTACCCGGTTTTTTTGATTCGTGAATCAGGGGTTTAAGGGCTTGTCCGTAAATAAGCCTTTTGGAGATCGCGCCGGATTTTGAGAGCGATTTTGTCGCGAAGACTGAGCAAAACCGCAGGCGTAGTTGTTCTACGTCGAGGTTTTGCGATTGATGAGCGGCGAAAGCGGGCCAAAAGCCGGATGCGAGAACGAAGGATTTATTTACGGACAAGCCCTAAGGCGGGGTTGTCCATGAGCTTGCGGATTATCCCGGTCAGCTTCTGGATGACGAAAGGCTTCATGTAGAATTCCTCGATGCCCAGAGACTTCGCTTTTTCCTCGGTAATCAGTTCGCTGTAGCCGGTGCAGAGTATGGCCGGGATGTCGGGCCGAATCGTCCGTATCTTGAAGATAAGCTCGTCGCCCGTCATTACCGGCATCGTCATGTCGGTTATCACGATGTCGAAACTCTTCGGATTCGCCCGGAAAGTTTCATAGGCTTCCATACTGGAGGTTCTGGCGGTGACCTTGTAGCCCAGCTTTTCGAGAGCCTTGAAGATGATGTTGGCTACCATTACCTCGTCGTCTACAAAAAGTATTCTTTCGGTTCCCGGCAGCGGCGGCTCATGTATCTCCGGCGCGAAAGCGGCCTCTTCGTGCAAAACGGGGAAAAACAACTGGAAGGCCGATCCCTTTCCCTGCTCGCTGTTTACCGAGATCGTCCCGCCGAGCCTCGCCACCAGGCCGTGAACGACCGCCAGCCCCATTCCGCTTCCCTCGCCGTGGGGGCGCGTGGTGAAGAAGGGCTCGAAGATGCGCGCCCTTACCTCGGGAGTCATGCCTACGCCGGTGTCCCTTACGGTAAGCCTCACGAATTTGCCGGGGGCGGCCTCCGTGTGCTTCGCGGTAAAAAGCAGGTCGAGCTCGACGTCTTCGAGGCCCACTTCGAGAAGGCCGCCGTGCTCCTTCATGGCGATGGCGGCGTTGGTGCAAAGGTTTACTATTATGCGGTGAATGTCCGTCGGATCCGCCATAACCGACGCCTCTGATTTGATATCGGCTTTAAACTCTATCGTAGCCGGAATGGAGGCCCGAAGCAGCTTTAGCGCCTCCTTCACCAGCGGTTTAAGCTGAACCGGGCGGGCGGCGTCGCTTCCTTTGCGGCTGAACATGAGTATCTGTTTTACGAGATCCTTCGCCCTGGTCGAGGCCTTGAAAATCCCCTGCAGGTCTTCTCTGACCATCGGATCGGTGACTTCGTCCATGACAAGCTCGGTGTAGCCCACGATAGCCGAGAGGATGTTGTTGAAGTCGTGGGCGATGCCTCCGGCGAGGGTGCCTATGGCTTCGAGTTTCTGCGCTTCGGCGGCGTGGGTCTCGACCTCGACCTGCCTCGTTATGTCTCTCTGGGTCGAAACGTAACCGATAATTTCCCCCGAGGGCCTTTTTATCGGGGAAATCGTCACCTCCTGCAGGATATTCCTGCCGTCTTTGGCAAGATTGAGAATCCTGCCCTTCCAGATGTGGCCCGCCTTCAGCTCCTGAAGAACCTCAAGGTGCGTCGCTTCTTCCGTGTGCCTTCCGCGAAGCAGCATGTTGATGTGTCTGCCGGCCGCTTCCGTGAACGAGTAACCGGTAGTCTGGGTAAAGGCCGGGTTGACGTACTGGATAATCCCTCCGGTGTCGGTGATTATAATATCGTCCGCCGACTGCTCCACGGCCGCCGCGAGGCGGGAAATGTTTTTCTCGGACTCCTTGCGCTCGGTAATGTCGTTTGCGAAAGCGTAATAGCATTTCGGCTGGCCCGAATCATCGGCTATTAGGTGAACAAGCAACTCGACGGGAACCAGAGAGCCGTCCTTGCGGATGTATTCCTTTTCGTAGCGGACCGGCTTGCCGGTTTTATGCAGTTCCCTGAGTTTGGCGCGCTCGATTGGAAGACACTCCGCCGGAGTGAGGTCCCGGGCCCAATCCAGGGTCTTTATCTCTTCCTGGGTGTAGCCGACGAGATCGAGGTAAGCCTGGTTGAATTTCCCCAGCCTGCCGTCAGGGAAACCTACTCCGACCGGCTGGGAGGAGCGTTCGATGAGGTCGGCGAAGAGAGCCGCCTGATAGCGGCTCTCCAGAAGCGCGGCTTTCGCCTTTTTCCTGTCGGTGATATCCCTGGCCACGACCTGCACCGCGGGCTGTCCTCCGTAGACCACCGGCGCGCCGACAACTTCCACGTCCACCACGGAGCCGTCCAGCCGCACGAACTTTTCCTCCAGAAGAGGCGCTATGGCCGAGTGCTCGGTTATGCTGTGCGTCCGGCTTTTGACCAGATGGCGGTAATCGGGGTGAACCGATTCGATAATCTCCCTGCCCAGTAATTCCTCCGGGGCTTTTGCCCCCAGCAGGGTCAGCCCGGCGCGGTTGGCGTAAACGAACCTGCCGTTTACGTGGACGAAAATCGCGTCGGGACTCATTTCAACGAGGGCTCTGTATCTTGCCTCGCTTTCGCGGAGCCTTTCGCCTGTCTCCAGGAGCTCTCCGGTTTTTTTGCGGTTCTCGATAATCTGGGCGACCTCCTTGCCGAAATTCCACAGGTAAGGCTCAAGCGCCTCCCAGGTTTCAGGATTCGGACGGGAGAAGATAAGAAGACCGTAAATGCCTTCCGCCGTAATCAGTTTTATTGTGTTTACGCCCTCGGCGCCGACCATCCGGCACTCCTCTACGGAGGCGAGCGGCGGGTTTTGATTTTTTACGGAACATTCCGCGCACATGTCCTTGCAGACGCCCCTGTTCTCACCGTCCCCGAAGAGGCAGACGCAGCAGCCGCCCAGCTCGGCTATTTCCTGAAAGCAGGCATGGAGAAAGTCGGCCATCCGCTTTCCGGGAGGGATAGACTGGGCGAAGGTCTCGGCAGCCGAGAGTTTGCCGACGATGCCCAGAATAAATTGTGTGCGGTTTTCGTTCTTATCCATTCTGATTCAGTTCATATGATCCGGCAAAATAGGGGTTTTGAACTATCTGCCCGTTAGCGACCATATAGGGGTGGACCTTTAGAATCTTAAAGAGAGTCTCGCCGTCGAAACGCTTCGCGTCGTACTGGCACATGCCGGTTATGGGGTGAGTCTTGAGCGCGTCGTTGACCATGTCCTCGTAGCGGACAAGCTGCTCCGAGCCCGGTATCCCCTTTAGCGCCCACTCCATTTCGCCGGTGAGGCGCGCGCCGGGATAGCCTTCGGCCAAAGTCTTGGTGTAGTGGGCTTTCAGCAGGGAGATCATCTTCTCCGGGGAGAATATTCCCTCGGGGCAGTAGATTTCTTTCGCCGCCGATACCCTGATTTGCTGCCGTTCGCTTTCGCCGTGGACTTTCACGCCTATGTCGCCCAGCCACGCCTTTACCTCTTCGCAGGACCGGGCGTCATAAAAGTAGTCGACTTTTTCGCCGGACAAAAGTCCCGCTTCCAGGAATTTGCCCACGACGCGCCTGCGCTCGCTCTCGTCGTTGTAAATAAGACACATGTGAATGCCGGGTTTCCACTTCTTTTCGGTGAAACCCATGTTTACCAGCCGTTCATTCGCGCACACGAAGCAACTCCGATTCTCCCGAAAGCTTTCAGGGATTCCAAGTGAGCAAATGAAAACATACCCGTTTTTCGCAACCGGGCCGGGCGAAATTCACCGAATTACGACCCGCCGGCAATTTTCCGGCTTAAAGAAGGAACACCAAAAGACGGCGTTGCGATGTCTTACGTATCGGCATCTCTGCGGTTTGCCTTTAAGGGCTTGTCCGGCGATTTCCGAAAGGCCTATTTACGGACAAGCCCTAAACCATCCTTTCAATACTGGCTCTGCAGCCACATCGAGGGTAAAAACCTTACGGCCTTGTTTCTTCCGTTTTCCTTGGCCGAGTAGAGGGCCACGTCGGCGAACTTCACGACCTTCCAGAAGGTCTCCTCGTCGCCGGGGAATTCGCTCACGCCTATCGAGATGGTTTTCCTGATCTTGCCGCCCTTGCCGAAGACGAATTCCCTGCTCTCGAAGGCGGTGCGGATTTTTTCGGCTACCTGTACGGAATCCTCCGGCTCTACGTCGATAAGCATGACGAGAAATTCTTCGCCCCCGAAGCGGAAGACCAGATCGGCCTTGCGCACGTTGTCCTGTATGATTTTCGACGCCTGTTGCAGTATCTCATCCCCGGCGTCGTGTCCGTGGTCGTCGTTCACCTGCTTGAAATAATCGATGTCGCACATAAGTATGCCGATCGATTTCTTTCTCCGCAGCGAACCTGCGCACACGTGGGAGTAGCACTCCTGCAGGTACCGGCGGTTGTTGAGGCCGGTTAGGGAATCCACGAGGGAGGATTCCCGGAGGCTTGCCGTGAGGCGCTTGGCCTCGATGACCGGCAGGGATTCCTTGATGAACTGCTTCGCCTTGCCGATGCTGCGTTTGTAGTTAAAGGTTTTCGGCAGGTGGCCGTTTTTTGAAAATATGAACTGGGCGATGGCGATGGTTCCCTCTCCGACGTTGAAGGGGAAGCAGACGTGGTTTTTTTCGTCGCTGGCCAGAAATTCGAGGCAGACCTTCGGGAAGTTCTTTGAATCGATAAGGTGCCCGGTGCGCCTGGCCTTGCACAGGTTGCAGTTGTCCAGTATCGCCTCGTTGCAGATAAGATCCTCCGTGGCGAAGGGAACGGGATAGACGACCTTCATCGAATTCGTGGATTTCTGGATGTCGAAGATAGTCACCTTCTCAACGCCGGGAAGGGCCGAGAATATCTCGGCCATCCTGTAGAAAACGTCCTGAAGGGATTCGTCTTCCTGAATCGTCTTCCTGAAATTGGACAGGGTAACCATCGAATCGATGAGCTCGTTGAACTGGTGAGAGAGTTCGCCGATTTCGTCGGAGATGCCGATGTCCAGCCTCGCGCCGGAATCCGAATCTATGCCGCCCTGGGATATCAGTTTTAGGCCGTCCGACACGTCGCCGAGCCTGGAGCGCAGGCGGCGTCCTATGAGCCCGGCGGTGACAATGCTGACCAGCGAGAGCAGCATTCCGCCGGTCAGAAGATAAATATTGAGCTTTCCCAGTTCTCTTTCAACGTCGTCCAGGTAGACCCCGGTGCCTATTATCCAGTTCCAGTGGTCGAAGCCCTTGACGAAACTGAGTTTTTTCTGCGGGATGTCGCTCCCCGGCTTTGGCCAGGAGTAGTAGAAGAAGCCCATCTCGGTGGACGTGACTATTTTTACGAACTCGGAAAAGAGCTTTTTCCCGTCAGGGTCCGTGTAGTTCGCCATGTCCTGGCCGTCGTATTGAGGCATTATGGGGTGCATGATCATTCTGGCGCCCATGTCGTTTATCCAGAAATAGCTGGTGCCGTCGTAGCGCATGTTTTTTACCGCGGTGGCGGCGGCTTTTTTCGCCTCCGCCTCGGTCATCGCGCCGCTTGCCTGGAGCGAGAAGTAATAGTTGAGCAGCGAGTGGACGGTGTCCACGTTGTTTTTAAGGCCGGTCTTTTTTTGTTCGAGGACCTGCTGCTTGACGAAGGGATTCAGGATGGTGAAAGTGATGAGGAGGAAAAACACCGCCCCGGCGGTAGAAAAAAACATGATCTTGGGGAGGATGGACCACTCTTTAAACCGCAGTATTTTCATGGTGGCTCCACAAAAAGTGGGAAAGGGGTATTTATCTTAGAGTATCAGCTAATTCGGACAGGACAAATTTTTTTTATTTATATTTCCGAAATTTTAGGTGCAGGAGATATCAGGGGAGGGAGGCGCAAGGCCGTAAGATATTTTTAAGAGAGAAAGGGGGGGCTTTGGCGGGTAGGAATCGAAAGCCCCCTGGGGTAATTCCAGGGGGCCCAAGCTTGTACGAGCTAGCCTTTCGGTTTTTTGATGGTGCTGATTCCGAGGGTGGTGTAAAGCGGGCATATTCCGGTTGACCCGGTGATTATGGGGACAATGCCCAGAAGCCCGAGAAACCTGATATTCCCTTCAAGAATGAACACCAGCGACAATATCCCAAGACCGGCGGCAACCCTTGCCGCGCGTTCGACGTTCCCGACGTTCTTCTTCATCTTTGCAGTCCTTGCGCGCAGTTGACTATACCGGTCAGTTGGCTTCCTCCATCGGCTGCCCGCAGCAGAGCGGCCCGCTTTCTCCGGTAGGCAGGGTTACCTCCCGCCCGCAAACCCCGCAGACAAAATCCGCCCCGATATCGGCCGGCCTTTCGGGGTTTTCCATCGTGTAGAGGAGGTCAAAGGGCCTCATCGGAAGGCCGCAGCAGACCGGCGCGTCCGGACCGCCTCCTTCCGCCGTCTCCCGCCTGCCGCAACTGTCGCACTTGTATCCTTCCGCCGCGGTCATGCCGGGGGACCTATTTCTTCGCCGGGAACGAAGCGGGGTCGATGACGAACCAGACGCTTCCCATGCCCTGGCCCGTCGTATCGCCGCTGGCCTTGTCGGAAACGAAATAATAGAGGGGATAGCCGCGGAAGGCGGTCTGGGATTTGCCGTCCTCGCGCATGATTGTCGTGAAATCCTCGGCCTTGACGCCCTCGGGCGGGGCCACCTTCTCACGGAAGTAGAGGGGCCATTTGTCCACGCAGCCGCCGGTGCAGGCGCTCTTGCCGGGGGCGTCCTTGGCGAACCAGTAGAGGGTCATACCCTTGGCGTCGGTGAGGTAATTGCCCATACCGCCCTTGTTGGCGATTTTTACGGCGTGGTTGTCGGCCAGAGCCGCCGCGGCGAAGCAGATTGACAGGGCCAAAAGCGCAAAAACGGATATCATTCTTCTCATAACCGGCTCCTTTCATGTAAAAGCTTTGTCAGACAAATAATGTAGTACGGACTTTCGGACTGTCCAGCGAAGGCCTGAAAATTTCAAGGGCGGTGAAAATTGGCCAACACCACGGAAAAGAAGCTGCTTTCTCAGATGAGGCGCGCCATCGAGGATTTTTCCATGATCCGGAAGGGTGAGCGGATCCTGGTGGGGCTCTCGGGCGGCAAGGATTCCTGGGCGCTTCTTCACCTCCTTCACCTTTTGCGAAGCGAGAGGGGGAACGATTTCGGGATAGGCGCGGTGACGGTGGACCCCGGCTACCCGGATTTCGACCCATCCCCGGTGGAAAGCTGGTGCCGCGAGCGCGGGTACGCGCACTTTACCGAGCCCTCGAACATGTACGAGATAATCGAGGAGAAGCGCGCCCCCGGAACCAGCTACTGCGCCTTCTGCTCGCGGCTGAGAAGGGGGATTCTCTACGGAGTGGCGGAGCGGGAAGGGTACGACAAAATCGCCCTCGGCCACCACGCCGACGATCTCATCGAAACCCTTCTTCTGGCCCAGTTCTTCACCGGGGAGATCAAGTCGATGCCGCCGGTGCTTTGGGCCGACGACGGAAGAAACGTCGTAATCCGCCCGCTTGTCTACTGCCGGGAGGACGACCTCGCGGAGCTGGCGATGGAGAAGAGCTTCCCGGTGGTTTCCTGCGGCTGCGTGCTGGCGTCTTGCGTCCACACCGAGCGCCAGCGGGTAAAGGCCTTAATCGGGAGGCTGGAGAGAGAAAACCCCGGAGTAAAGGCCAGCATCTTAAAGAGCCTCGGCAACGTCCGGTTCGACAGGCTGATGATTGTGAAGAACTGACAGGGTGGGCGAGGTTCAGGAACGCGGGGCGCTCCCGAACCTCTTTTTTGTCGATGTATTCAATTACTTCAGCGAGGAAAGGGGATCGGGTCCGTAGATCGACTTTATCACTACCTCCACCTTTGAGCCGACGGGCGGCATCAGGTCCCAGTTGACCTTGTAGTAGGACTCCAGGGAGAGGACGGGGACGGAGTTGTCGGCGATTATGCCGCCGTAGCAGTCCTCGGGGCAGGAGACGCAGCCTGTTCCGCTGTTGGTTTTCTCTCCGGTGCCGTGGAAGATCCAGTGGGGAGTGTAGGGCTTGATGACGTCTTTGCCCTGCACGTAAATTTTTTCCTGTATGAAATCCTCGATGGCGCGCTGGACAAGCTTTCCGTCCTTCTCAAAGCGGATCGCGATGATCAGGGGGTCTCCGTCCTGATAATCCTCCACCTTCGTCTCGCCCCGGAGCCCGGTGCGCTCCTTCGCCTCCTCGGCGGTAATCTGGCGGCGGCTGACGAGGCCGATGTCGGTAAGTCCCCTGAGGAGGGAGGGCCTGTCGATGTTGGTGGTGAAGATGAAGAAATCCTTCTTGTTTCCCTCGGCGCAGCCGAACCAGGCGGCCCCTCGCTTTCCCCAGTCGCCGACGCCCGCCTTGGAGTCGTTTCTGGTGACCTCGGCGGAGAGGCGAAGCTCGCGGCTGACCGTATCGACGATCATCTTGTGGCCTTTTGCCTCGACTACGCGCCCGGTATCGGCGCAAAGGGCGGGCGCTGCCAGCAGCAGTCCGGCAAGCAGGGACAAGGTCAGGGTTTTAACTCCAGTTTTCATGTCTTTCTCCGTGTTTGGGTCAATAAATTCGCCCTTAAAATCACTTTAAAATCGTTTCGTCCGCACCCTTGCGCCGTAAAAATTTCTTTACGATGGCGGGAAGGAAGGAGACCGCCGCGACGAGTGCTATTCCCGCTATAAGGCCCAGGCTCGCTTTTCCGCGCAAAAGGTCCAGAAGCGAGCTTGAAAAGACTATGTAGGCTATGGTCGCGGGCAGCATGCAGACAAAGGAGGCGGCCGCGTAGGGAAGAAAGCCGATTTTTGTGAGCCCGAGGGCGTAGTTGAGAAGGTTGAAGGGGAAAAGGGGGACGAGCCGGGTGAAAGCGACCACCTTCCAGCCGTTTTTAGCCACCTCCTCGTCGAGTTTTCGCCAGCGAGGCCCCGTGAGCCGCGCCTCTACCCAGTCCCTCGCGAGGTAGCGCGAGACGAGAAAGGCGAGGCAGGCACCGGCGGTGGCGCTGGTGATGGTGTAGATTACGCCCCACACCGGCCCGAAGAGTATGCCGCCTACGATGGTTATGGGAAGGCCGGGTAAAAAGAGCGAGGGGGCGAGGGTGTAAAAGAGCATGTAGAGGGCTGGAGCCCAGACGCCGAAACCGGCGATGAGCTCGCGAAGCCGCTCCTGCTCCAGGTACTGGCCGAGCCCCGAGGCTCGGACGCCGATTACCAGAGCCACGAGCGCCGCTACGCCGAGAAGCAGTTTCAGCTTGCTCCCGGAGGTTCCGGGCAGGGGAGGGCGCTCGCCGGAGTGCGCGGTCTTCACCTCTTTTTTGAAGCGCGCCTTCAGCCTCAGGCGGTTCAGGTAGGTGAAGGGGCTTTTGCCGACGCGGACCTTGCCTTCGAGCGTCTCTTTCGGCCCTGAGATGAGATCGAGCACGTGGCAGACCTTAATCCGGGAGGAGAGGTGGTTCGCGCAGCCAGCGCAGAAAGTGACGACGGGCAACTCTCCCGCCTCTTTCGCCCGCTTGAGACCCCAGGTCGAAGCGAGCTTTGGCGCGACGTAGCCGACAGCCCCGCCCTCGCCGCAGCAGAGGGTTTTCTCGCCGGAATGGACCATCTCGACAACTTTTGCTCCCGTCGATCCTGCTAGCGCCCGCACCGCGCTCTGGGCGTCCCCGGCGAAGCGCATGACGCAGGAGTCGTGAATGGTCACGTTCACGCCCTCAAGAACGCTTCTTTCCTCGCGGGGAAGAGCTTCGTAAACCGTCTCGACGGCGACCTCCGGCATGTAATCGGTAAAGACCTTCCAGCAGTTCGGGCAGGCAACCAGCACCCTCTTCACTCCCCGGTCGAGCAGCCACCCTTTCAGTTCCCCGAACGTCGCAGAGAAATATTCCTCCCTGCCGAGGTCGTGGGAGGGCTTTGTGCAGCAGTCGAGGACGACGCCGAGGCTCGGAATCGTCTCCCGGAGTTTGCGGAAGGTGTCGAAGGTCGTTCCGGGCCGGGTGCCGGGGAGGGCGCAGCCGGGGAAAAAGACGGTGTCGCACCCTTCGGGCAATCCGCGCCAGGTGAGCAGCCGCGAAGTCCCCGCCTTCTCGTAGCCGGTAAGCGCGCGGTGCTGTTTTTCCGGCGCGGCCCCCCGCCTTATCGCCTCCCTTCGCATCTCCAGAAAGAGTTCCTTCGGCTTGACCCCGTAGGGGCACACCGCCGTGCAGAGTGAACAGAGGCTGCACTCGAAGGGGAGGGAATGAGAAGATGAGGAAGAGGGATCGTAAGACTTCGCGATGGAGCGGGGCGTTCCGTATGCTTCGAGAAAGGAGCATTCCGAAACGCAAAGGCCGCACTCTACGCAGTTTTCGGAAACCTCCTCCAGAAGCTCGTCGATGCGCCGTTTCCCCGTCGCCGGGGGATCGCTTTCGGAAATCGCCTTTAAAGAATCCATAAATTCCTGCGGTCGGATTAAGGGCTTATCTGTAAATAAAATATTTACGGACAAGCCCTGATTCACTCATTACAATTCTACGTCCGCGGACAAAAACCGCGACCGGAACTTTTTAACGGGTATAAAGTCAAATTACCATTCGGTATTTTCTATGGCTGACGCCATTTCAATAGACCTCGCCTATGAGGGGAAGAGGAAGTAAAACGGAGCCTGCGGTGTATGCTTAAGCCTTGAAGCGCACGAGCCACAAACACCACAACGCAAGTAAAGAATAAAAATTTATTGTACATCACTAAAATGAACAAACGGCTTGACAATCCGGTAAATTGATATATATGTTTTGTAAACAATACAGCGAATAAACCCTTCAGGAGATTGCAACCCCCGGTTGCACAAGGAGTTTTTGATGTCCAGCAAGAGTCCGGGCCTTGGAACCATAGCCGTGCACGGAGGGCAGTCCCCCGATCCCACCACCGGCGCGCGCGCGGTGCCCATCTACCAGACCTCCTCCTACGTCTTCAAATCCACAGACCACGCGGCGAATCTCTTCGCCCTGCGGGAGTTCGGCAACATCTATACTCGCCTGATGAACCCCACCACCGACGTTTTCGAGCAGAGGATAGCCCAGATAGAGGGCGGAACCGGTGCCCTGGCCGTGGCGAGCGGGCAGGCGGCGGAGACCTTCGCCCTCCTGAACATCACCCGGGTGGGAGACGAGATCGTCGCCGCGAACAACCTTTACGGCGGCAGCTACCAGCTCTTCAACAACACCTTCCCTAAACTCGGGAGGAGGGTGGTCTTTGTCGATTCCAAAGATCCGGAGGCTTTCAGGAAGGCGATAACGCCGAAGACGCGGGCCATCTACGCCGAGACTATCGGCAACCCCAAGCTCGACGTGCCCGATTTCACCGCTATAGCGGCGGTGGCCCACGAGGCGGGGATTCCCTTCGTCGTCGACAATACCGTCGGTGTCGGTCTGGTCCGCCCCTTCGATTTCGGAGCGGACATAGTCGTCGCCTCCGCTACCAAGTTCATCGGCGGCCACGGCACCTCAATCGGCGGCGTAATAGTGGATTCCGGCAAGTTCAACTGGGGCAACGGCAAATTCCCCGAATTCACCGAGCCCGACCCGAGCTATCACGGCCTGAAGTACTGGGAGGTCTTCGGGGATTTCCCCGGACTCGGCAACGTCGCCTTCATCATCAAGGCGAGGGTCCAGTGGCTGCGCGACGTGGGGGCGGCAATCAGCCCCTTCAACTCCTTCCAGTTCCTCCAGGGGCTCGAAACCCTCCACCTTCGCCAGAAAACCCACTCCGAGAACGCTCTCGCGGTGGCCAAATTCCTTGAAAGCCACCCGCTGGTGAGTTGGGTCAACTACCCCGGCCTCCCCAATAACCCGGGCCACTCCGTCGCGGGCAGATACCTGAAAAACGGCTACGGCGCGATAGTCGGTTTCGGCATAAAGGGCGGTCTCGAAGCGGGGAAGAAGTTCATCAATTCCGTCAAGCTTCTCTCCCACCTCGCCAACATAGGCGACGCCAAGAGCCTCGTCATCCACCCCGCCTCCACCACCCATCAGCAACTCACCCGCGAGCAGCAGGAGGCCACCGGCGTCACCGAGGATTACATACGCCTCTCCGTGGGAATAGAGGACGTGGAGGACATACTGGCCGACATTGACAACGCGCTAAAGGCCGCCGCGAACGGGTGACCGGCGAACTATGAGGATTACCGCGAGGAGCGATTATGCGATACGGGCCGTCTTCGACCTCGCCTATCACACCGGGGGAGGGTCCGCCACGGCGGAAGAGGTGGCCGGGCGGCAGAAGATAAGCCAGCGCTTTCTGGAGCAGATATTCCTGAAACTCAGGAATTCGGGGGTAATCACCTCCAAAAGGGGTCCGGCGGGCGGCTACCGCCTCCTGAAATCACCGAAGGAGATAAGCCTTTACGACATAATCGCCTGCGTGGAAGGCCCTATCGAACTGGTTCTTTGCGTCTCGGGCGAAGATGAGCCGGAGTCCGGCTGCGGGATGCAGGGCGAATGCGTAGCCCGCTTCTTCTGGAAGGAAATAGGGGAGAAAATCTCCTCCATCCTGAAAGAGACCTCCATAGAGGACCTGTGCCTCAAGGCGGAGCGGAAGGGGCTGGAAAGAGCCTCAAGCGCCAGGCTCACCTACGAGATTTGAAAATTACCAAAAGAAAATCAAAACGGCCCCGGCGATAAGCGCGGGGCCGTTTTTTATTGCCAGTTGACCGGCGTTATTTCTTCAGCT
This sequence comes from bacterium, assembly GCA_004322275.1. NCBI lineage: Bacteria > bacterium. The sequence continues at coordinate 1,439 of SCTA01000011.1, read as the reverse complement.
TCGCCAGCAGGGTCTCTCCGCCGACCACCTTGTCTCCGATCTTTACCAGAACCTCCGCCGAGGCCGGGACGATAAGCTCCGTGCAGGAGCCGAACTTTATGAGGCCGAAGCGCTCGCCCTTGCGAAGGCCGTCTCCGACCTCCGGCCTGCAGACGATTCTGCGGGCGATAAAGCCGGTAATCTGGTGGACCAGAACCTTCCCGGCGGGCCCCTCGATGCCAAGCGTCGCCCGCTCGTTCTCGTCGGAGGCGTGGCTCTTGAAGGCGGGGAGCATCTTGCCGGGACGGTAGGCCTTGAAGGTCACGACGCCCTCGATGGGACTGCGGTTAATATGCACGTTGAAGACGGAGAGGAAGATCGAGATCTTCTTCGCCGGGCCGCCGATGAAATCGTCGTGGGCTATATCTTCGAGAAACTGTACGCGCCCGTCGGCGGGGGAGATGGCGTACTCCTCGCCCGGCGGGATGGTGCGCTCCGGGTCGCGGAAGAAGAAGGCCACGAAAACGGTAAGCAGCAGAAATAAAATTCCGACGGGGGTCCAGTCAAAGTACCACGCGGCGGCGGAAATGCCGCTGAGCGCGATGAGGAAGGGCCAGGCGTCTTTAGCCAGAGGAATCATGCGGTATCGATAGCTCCTTAACAAGCGGCCGAAATTGGCCGTAAAATCAGTGGCCGCCGCCCTCGTCGGGTTTTTCGCCGATGAGTTTCAGCGCGACGGCCAGAATAAGTATAACCACTACGTTGACGCCGAGTTCCAGCGGAACCTGCCAGTTCAGTCCGTTAAATTCGCCCACGGCCGCTCTGCTCATCACCGAATGCTCAGCCTCGATTATGAGGATGCGCCTCGTCGAAGACATGATGCCTACGTAGAGGAAAGGATTGAGGCGAAAGGGTGAGCGCCTCAGAAACCTCACCACGGGCCAGAGGATTTCCAGAAAGATGAGGGCCAGCAATACGTCGTTGACCGTGTGCAGAATGCCCGTCAGCTCGGCGTCCGGCAGATGCGTGGCGGCGCGGAAAAGCACCAGCGCGACGCAAAGCAGCAGAATCAACGCAACGAAAAAATGCATCAGGTCATCGATGGCGATGATGATCTTCCGCAGGATGTTGACGTTGGGAGAATAATTCATAAAGCTTTCCTTGGCTTGCCGCAAGCGGCGGTCTCTCAATCCTTTAGAATCTCACAAAGCGGCAAAATGGGCAAGGGGAGAGGAAAAAAAGAGGGTAAGTTGCTGTAATGACGGGGATTAAAATGTAGGGCGGGCTCGGCCCGCCATTTTACAACTTGCGGGGCTCCGCCCCGCACCCGAGGCACTTTTTTAAAAAAAAAGGGGCTGTCCTAGATAACTAAAAATATCTAGGATTGGTTCATGAGAAAGAGCAGGCTAAGCTGGGGCAAGCAAGAGCGGTTGATCGAGCACTTTGTAGCCGGGACTACA
>SCTA01000010.1 GCA_004322275.1 bacterium | reverse complement strand
CGCATCCGGCTTTTGGCCCGCTTTTGCCGCTCATCAATCGCAAAACCTCGCCGTAGAACAACTACGCCTGCGGTTTTGCTCAGTCTTCGCGACAAAATCGCTCTCAAAATCCGGCGCGATTTCCGAAAGGCCTATTTACGGACAAGCCCTTGTCTCTTTCGCCCTGGAGGCGAGATATTCTATCCACCCTTCCATCCCCTCGCCCGACTTCGCCGAAACGAGAAAGAGGCGAATGGAGGGGTTGACGGCCCTTACGTTGCGCTCCAGAAGCTTAAGATCAAACTCCAGGTGCGGCAGAAGATCGGTCTTCGTTATGAGGCAGGAGGCCGCCGCGTGAAAGAGCGAAGGGTACTTGAGCGGCTTGTCCTCTCCTTCGGTAACGCTCACGAGGGCGACCTTCTCGTGCTCCCCGACGTCGTAGGCGGAAGGGCAGACAAGGTTGCCGACGTTTTCGACGATGAGAAGGTCGAGCCTTTCCGGCAGGCGGGGAGCCAGATTGGAGTAAGCCTTCCCCACCATTGAGGCGTCGAGGTGACACGCGCCCCCGGTGATTACCGCCTCGACCGGTACGCCCGTTGAAGCCACGCGGTCGGCGTCGTTTCTTGTCTGCACGTCGCCCTCTATTACGGCTACCGAAAGCCCGCCCGCGACAAGCCTGCCGAGGGTCCCTTCCAGCATCGTGGTCTTTCCGGTTCCGGGGCTCGAGATCATGTTTATGACGTAAGCGCCCTTCTCGGCGAAAATCCGCCTGTTTCTGGCCGCCAGCGCGTCGTTCGCGCCCAGAATCTTCTTTTCTACCTGAATCTCCCTCATTAACGCTCCATTTTACTCCACTTCCAGCGAATTTATAGAAAGCTCGTCCCCCGCTACCATACTGGCGGCCAAAGAGCCGCAGCCGGGACAGGGGTCGAGCCTCGATTCGGCGGTGTAGTCCTTTTGGCATTCGTCGCAGGAGAAGGTCGGCTCCACGAGGATTATTTCTACCCCGCACCCCCCCATTATCGTCGATTCCCCGATGACTCCCAGCGCGAACCGCAGGGTCTCCGGCTCCACACCTGACCAGCGGCCCACGCTTATGGAGATGGAGGCTATTCTACCGGCCCCCTCCCTTTTCGCCTCTTCGAGGGCTATCTTAGAGATCTCGGCTGCAATTCCCATTTCGTGCATTCTCGCTTGGGTTTCCCTTCCGTCCGTACTTTACAAACCATGCGGGCGCTTTAAGATACATCAGCGTTATGGTATAGAAAAGAGTTCATAAATCAGGATGTTGCTGAAAACTGCTGCGAGCCCCATCTTCATCGTCGCGTGCTCGCTCGAAGCTCGGCGTATTAACTATACTGCCTCACTTCTCGCTCCGCGTCTCCTTGAATCCGGGGCTCTCGCGACGTTTTCGGCAACATCTTAAATTCGCCAACTCCCGAAGGAGGTTCCATGTCCGAACTAAAGCAAATGTACCGCACCGTGATGGATGACAGTTTTCCGGATACGATGACCGTAACCTTCGGCGATCAGACCCTCACCTATAAAAAGCGCGCCTGGAAACTGCCTGAATCGGATGGAACCCTGGTCGAAAAGGGCCTTCGCTACGGCGAAAACCCCGGACAGGAGGCGGCGCTCTACGAGCTTGCTGGCGGGAACCTCGTGCTCGGAAAGTGCAGGTTCATCGAGCCGGGAAACGGCCTCGTCTCGGCCCTCACGGAAGCCCAGATGGTTCAGGCGGGCAAGCACCCCGGCAAGACCAACCTCACCGACGTGGACAACGGCCTTAATATTTTAAAATACCTGATGGACAGGCCCTGCGCCGTCATCCTCAAGCACAACAACCCCTGCGGCGCCGCCCAGGACGATACCCTCGCCGCCGCCTACAGGCGCGCCGACAGGGCCGACCGCATAGCCGCCTTCGGGGGCGCTCTGGTCGTAAACAGGCCGCTGGACAAAGAGACCGCCGAAGCGGTCAGCAAGAACTATCTGGAAGTCGTCGCCGCCCCCGATTACGAGGAAGGCGCTCTTGAGATACTCACAAAGAAAAAAGACCTGCGCATCCTCCGGATTCCCGGCATCGACAACCTGAAAAACTACCTCGCGAAGCGTTTCGTCGAATTCAAGGCCCTCGTGGACGGCGGCATAATCGTGCAGCAGTCGCCGCTCAACGCGGTAACCTCCGTTAACGACTTCAAGCCCGCCGTCACCGAGTACAAGGGAAGCACCTACAAGGTCAACCGCGAGCCCACGAAGGAAGAGCTTTCAAACCTCCTCTTCGGCTGGTGCGTCGAGCAGGGAATAACCTCCAACTCGGTGATCTACGTCAAGGACCACTGCACGGTGGGCATCGGCACCGGCGAGCAGGACAGGGTCGGCGTTGCGGAAATCGCCGTCTTCAAGGCCTATACCAAGTACGCAGACCTCCTGTGCTTCGACAAACACGGCGTACCGATGAAGGATTTCGAGCTTTCCGTCCTTCGCGGCGAAAAAGACCCCGCGGCTCTTGAAGAGATACGCGAGGAGACGGCGAAGGCCAGAGGCGGGATAACCGGCTCGGCGATGATCTCCGACGCCTTCTTCCCTTTCCGCGACGGCGTGGACGTGGGTCTCTGTCAGGGAGTGACCGCAGTCTGCCAGCCCGGCGGCTCGGCGAGGGATTACGAGGTCATCGAGGCGGTGAATCAGGCGGGAGCTACTATGGTCTTTACGGGGCAGCGCTGCTTTAAACACTAAAAGTAGAAAAAAAACGTAACGAGAAGCCCCGGTTTTCAAGGAGCCGCGCAGCGGCCCGCCTTCGCTAAAGATACGGCGGGCAGGGTAATTTTTTCCAACTTCCGGCAATCTATTTCGGCGAAGGGCAAGGAGTCCGCAGGGCGCGCGGTCGCAGGCAGTATCGTTTATACGCCAAGACCCGCGCCCGAGAAACGACGCTGCCGTTCGCCGAAAGAGGAAGCCGGGGCAGTAGTTTTCCAATGAAGGAGTTTTATAGTTGTCTCTCTACGTCGGCTGCGACCTTGGTACCGTTTCAATAAAGGTAGCGGTCGTATCGAGCGACCCCGCCTTTTCGCCTTTCGGGGGCGAGTTTCGCCGCGTTGACGGGCCGAAGTCCGCAGGGCAAATCTTCGTCTTCCCCCCGAGGAGAATCCACGGAACCCCTTTCGATTCGGCCGAAACCTTTTTGCGGGAGCTTGAGGGGTTCTTTCCCGGCGGCTTTCGCCTCGCCTTCACCGGCAGCGGCGCGAAGCCGGTCGCCGCGCATTTCGGCGCTCCGTATTTCTCCCCTTACAAGGCGCTCGCCCACGGAGTAGGCACTCTCCACCCCGGCGCGGATTCCCTCGTCGAAATAGGCGGGGAGAAATCCCGCTTTATCGAGATTGAGAGCGACGGAAGCGAGATATTCATAACCGACTACGACCAGAATGGCGAATGCGCGGCGGGAACAGGTTCTTTCATCGATCAGCAGGCGTCGCGGCTGGGCTACGCCACCGAAGAGGTCGGCCTCATAGCAAGATGTTCGGGCCGCCCCGCCAAGATCGCCGGAAGGTGCTCGGTCTTCGCCAAGTCCGACATGATCCACGCCCAGCAGAAAGGCGCGACTCCTCCCCAGATTCTGAAGGGGCTCTGCGAGGCGGTGGCGAGAAATTACAAATCCTCCGTGGTCAAGGGGCGAAAGCTTGGCGGCAGGACGGCCTTCGTGGGCGGGCTGGCCAACAACGAGGGAGTCGCCGACGCTCTCGGAAACATAATAGGAGAGAATTTTTTCGTCCCCGCCGACCCTTCCTCCCTCGCCTCCATCGGGGCGGCGCTCCTTGCTAAAGGCGACGGTTCGCCCGTCGTAATCCCCTCTTCGGTCCCCTCACCCGCCAAACCGGTCTTCCCTTCCTTCGAGAAACTTTCCACCAGTAAAGTCAAGCGGATAGAGCCGATACCTGCGACGTTGCCTGAAGGGGATATTTTCGACGCCTACCTCGGCGTTGACGTAGGCTCCGTCTCCACCAATCTCGTCCTCATCGACGACAAGGGGCAACTTCTCCACGAAATTTACCTTCGCACGAGGGCGCGTCCCGTCGAGGTCGTCAGGGAAGGACTTAAAGAGATTTATGAGCTTTTCGGCGAAAGGGTCAATGTTCTCGGGGTCGGAACCACAGGCTCCGGGCGCGAGCTCATCGGGGAGCTCATAGGGGCCGACACCGTCAACGACGAGATAACCGCCCACAAGACCGGGGCCTACCACGTCGCCGACAGGCGGCTCGACGGCAGGGTGGATACGATCTTCGAGATAGGCGGGCAGGACGCCAAGTTCATAAACCTCCGGGACGGGATCGTCGTGGATTTTACGATGAACGAGGCTTGCGCGGCGGGCACCGGCTCCTTTCTGGAGGAACAGGCCGAAAAACTCGGAATAAACATCATCGAGGAGTTCGCGAAGATAGCCTTTTCCTCCTCCGCCCCTACCCGGCTCGGCGAGAGGTGCACGGTCTACATCGAAAAGGACCTCTCCTCCACGCTCGCCCAGGGGGCTGAAAAGCGCGACGTTATCGCCGGGCTCGCTTACTCCGTGGCGCTCAACTACCTCAACCGCGTCGTGCGCGGCAGACCCATCGGCGAGGTGATTTTCTTTCAGGGCGGCACCGCCTACAATCTCGCCGTCGCCTCCGCCTTCTCGCACATTCTCGGCAAGGAGATAGTGATTCCCCCTCACAACGGCGTCATAGGCGCTTACGGCTCCGCCCTTCTGGCCAAGGATAAGATGGCGGGCGCCGGAAAGCCGAGCACTTTCAGGGGCTTCGACCTTAGGCTGGGCGACATCTCGGTCCGGGATTTTTCCTGCAACGGCTGCTCGAACCTCTGCGACATCAAGGAGTTCGAGATAGAGGGCTCAAAGAGCTACTGGGGCGACAAGTGCTCCGAGAAGTTCCGGAAACCGGTAAAATCCGACAGAAAACCGGTAACGGAAGACCTGATCGCCCTTCGCTCTGTACTCCTCGAAACTGATTACCTGGCCAGGTTCCGGGAAAACGTCTACGGCGAGAACCTCAGGCGTGATGCGGAAAAAGCGCTTTCTTTTTCGAGCAAGACCGCCGGTAAAACCGCCGGCGTCCTTCAGGCGATGTACTACTACTCGCGGCACCCCTTCTGGCGCGCCTATCTCGAAGTCTTGGGCTTCGGGATAATCCTCTCCGGGCCGACGGCGAAAAAAGTCATCGACGCCGGAGTCGAGGGAGCGGTCGCGGAGCCCTGCCTGCCGATACAGACCGCGCACGGGCACCTCGCCGCCCTCGCGGAACACTCCGTCGATTTCATCTTTTGCCCCGCGCACATAAGCGAAGAGACGGAAGACCTCTCTGTCCAGTCCCACGCCTGCCCGTGGGGGCAGACGCTGCCCTTCGTCCTTTGCCACAGCCCCTCCGCCGAAAATTTCTCCGGCAGATTCCTTTCGCCCCTCGTCCATTTCAGGCATGGCGAGGAGTTCGTCGAAAAAGAGCTTTTCAAGACCTTCTCCCCCTTCGCCGCAAACCGCGCCCACCACCGGCTCGCGGTAAAGCTGGCCTACGCGGCGCAGGCGGCCTTCACCGGCGCTGTAAGGGAGGCGGGAGAGAAGGCGATAAAAGCCGTCGAGGAAGCCAAAGAGAGCGCCGTGGTCCTCGTCGGGAGGCCCTACAACCTCTTCGACCCCGGAATGAACATGTCTCTCCCCTCGCGGCTGCGCCGGGACTACGGGCTGAACGTAATCCCCATAGATTTCATACCCGACAGCGGCGTGGACATCTCCGGGGTGAACGACAACATGTTCTGGAACTACGGCAGGCGGATACTAAAGACCGCTCTCTGGACGGCCTCACGGGAGAACATGCACATAATCTACTTCACCAATTTCAAGTGCGGCCCCGATTCCTACATCAAGGGTTTCGCGTCGGATGCGGCGGTAAAGCCCTTTTTGACCCTCCAGTTCGACGCCCACAGCGGCGACGCGGGCATGCTCACGCGGGCCGAGGCCTACCTCGATTCCAAAGGGCTTCTGAGGGGGAAAAGATGAGCGAAAACAGCTCCCTCGAAGGCAGAACCATCGAAATTCCCGGAATGTGCCGTGGGACGGCGCACACCTTCGCCGGGGCCTTCCGCTCCTTCGGCCTCGATGCAAAGGGCAGTCCCGAGGGCGACGACGCCACCCGCGAACTGGCCCTGAAACACCTTGGCGGCGACGAGTGCTACCCGCAGATAATCACCCTCGGCAATTTCCTCAAATCCGCCACAGCGCCGGGTTTTATTCCCTCGCGCTCGGCGGTCTTCATGCCCACCGCCTCCGGCCCCTGCCGCTTCGGCCAGTACTCCCGCGTCTTTCGGCGCACGCTGGAGAAGATGGGGCTCGGCGAGGTGCTCATCCTCTCCCCGACCTGCGATAACGGTTACAGGGGGATCGGGGAAAGAGGACCGGAGCTCCTGCGTTACTGCTGGTGGGCGGTGGTCGCGGCAGACCTACTCCGCAAGATGCTCCACCGCTACCGCCCCTACGAACTGGTTCCGGGGATGACTGACAAAGTCTACTGGAAATGCATCGAAGACGCCGCCGACACCCTCGCGCAGCAAGACAGGCGCGGGCCCAGGAAATTCGCGGACATGGTGATGTGCATGGGCCGCTGCCGCGAGCGCTTCCGCAAGATAAAGGCCGACCTGACGCAGAAAAAACTCCTGATCGGAGTCGGGGGCGAGATCTTCTGCCGCCTCAACACCTACTCCAACGACGACATCGTCAGAAAAATAGAAGCCCACGGCGGCGAAGGTTGGCTGTCCGACATAACCGAGTGGGTCTACTATGTAAACCTCTGGGAGATGGAAGAGCTGCGCACCTTCGAGGGCTCCTTCAACACCCGGATGCTGAAGGCCAGGGTGAGCGACGCGGTGCAGCGCAAGGAAGAGCACTCTCTGGCGAGGGTCTTCGAGAAAGATTTAAAAGGCCGCGAAGAACCCCATTCCGTGTGGGAGATAGTGAAGGCCGGCGAGAAGTACATCCCCGCCCACGCCGCCCTCGGAGAGATGATCCTCAGCGTCGGCAAGGCCTCGTGGTATCAGAGGAAAAACTGCGCTGGGATGGTCGACATAAGCCCCTTCACCTGCATGAACGGCATAGTCTCCGAAGCGCTCTACCCCAAGGTCATCAAAGACCTCGAAGGCATGCCCATCCGCACCTTCTACTTCGACGGAACGAAAGCAGACACCGACGGAGATGTGGCGATATTCATGGAGTTGGCGAAGAGGTATGCAAAGAAGAAGGGGATATAGATTGACGCAGCAACTTAAAGGCCGTCATTCCCGCGCATGCGGGAATCCAGAGGCTTTTAGCCTTTCCTCGTCATTCACGCGCAGAGTGGGTAGGCTACCCGGTTTCGGGGAATTGAACCCAGAGAGATTAAAACCATTCGATGCCTCTCAATATTCCGTTTCCATATTTTTTTAAAATTATGGAATTATATTCTAAAGCCTTTTGGTATTGCGAATCATCAGGTTGAATTAAATCTATATTAAAACTTGGCTCATATTTATTTATTAAATCAATGAAAGACTTAATATTTACCCTGTCTTTATCGTTTGGAAATTTGGTATCGACCCCTCTTATTATTTCAAAATAAAAAAAATTATCTTTGACGTCGTAATCCAAACTTATTCTAATTTCATTATTCCTATACTCAATAATATAGTCAAAATCATATTCTTCCTCTTTTACAATCTCAAAACCGTATTCCGCTATTAAAAACGCAAATGCCGATTTTACCTTCTCCAGAAAGTCAACAACGCTATATTTTCTCATGGCAATCCTCGTAATAGTTATTATTCGCCAAACAATTCGGCTGTTTCCATGTCGTAGCCGTGTAGGGTGGGCACGGCCCACCAAACGCTATAAATCATTAATGTAATTATATACTTGCGGGCTGCCCGCCCGCACCGGGCACCGCTTCTTTTGACCGCCCAAAAGAAGCGGTGGGATGAAAAGGCGCGCCCCCTTTGCGCCAAAACACTCGTTCGTCGCTCGGCGAGCGCGCAAATCGCCACGGGCTCATGGCGCGCTCACAAGCACCCTCGCTCTCTCACTCGCTGGCGCCGGAGGGCGTGGAGAACGAAAAGAAGGCTCGAACAAAAGCGAAATTATTTGAGCTTTTGTTCTCGAAGGTAGATTTTCTACACATATCTCAAATAGCTGTAAACAAATTACCTTCGAGCACACGAGATCAAATAATCCTTCTCGTGTGCGAGCCATCCTTTCGTCACTCCTCATGGCCCATACGCGGCGCAACGAGTGGAGGCGTCGGGCCGGCGCGGGGTCTTAGCGAGCAAAGCGAGCGGGTGCCCCGTACGGCCCAGCCGGAACGAAGTGGTCGCGCTTTTTAAAGCGCG